>NZ_JADCKU010000013.1:0-156479 GCF_014982165.1 Enterobacter cloacae complex sp. P24RS | reverse complement strand
ATAATTAATAAATATTTTTCCAAATCTAAAGAATTATTATGGGACTATCAATCAGAAACAAGCTACTTACTTAAAACGATTGGTTTTCAAACACAATTTGAAATTCTTCGTCAATATTTGTTGGCTACATCTGATTATGAATTAAACAATATAGACGAAAAACTTACCTTGCTAAGGGAAATTGATTTTTCTGATATCTTTTTTACAGCTTCAGGTATTGGTGCCTCACGAATGAAAAATATAGCGTTGATTAAAATCGGTTTAAAGCCCCTTGCTGACTTGAAAGAACATAAAGACTATAACGATTATATGCGATTACTATAATAACATTTGAATTTAATAGAGTCTGAAAGTTATTGTCTTTTTCAGACTCTATTGCTATGAAATCAATTCATCTTTATTAACTCAGGAATTATAAAGCGTGGACTAAAGAATTTATACTCCGATAATTTCTCAAGGCCGCAATCCCATCCTCAACATGTGCAGCCCAGGCCTTAATCATCGCTTTCTGCTCTAATTGTGGATAAAGCATCTTCAAGACGAGTTCCGTAGCTTGCAGCGTTTCCCCTAACCACGTAATTTTATCCAACACCAGCGAGCCATCCAGCTTCTTAGTATCACGCTCAGGAGAATAACGAAACTCACTCTCTATCGAGCGAAAAAACGCCAGCCGGGCAGCAACATTCGGTGTAATTCCGGTATACCCTTTAAGCTTTTTAAGCTGATCTTCAGTCTGACGGCTAAGCGCCATTCGATTCGGGAGCATCAGATAGCCTCCTTAGTTAATTCCCAGAAATAACCAGGCTTCAGCGTTGACGATTTAGTATGGGCATTAAACACAATCTCATAAGCATGAGAGATATCATCACGCAACTGATCGACAAAATAACGCTCATCTACTTCAGTATCGGTAGATAGCAATACAACCTGATGACTGGCTTCCGGGAAGTAATGGTTAATCAATTTATCACGATGCTGAGAATCGAGACGTCCCAATGGCGTATCAATTATCACTGGTAAATCACGACCAGAGGTTTTCGCCAGCGCCTCAAGAATAGCAACTGCATAAATCTGCTTTTCACCAGCAGAAAGCAACTTACGGTTAATCACTGAGCCATTCTCATCAATTAATTCAACATCAAACGTTTGAGGGTTGATATGCGCACTAAGTTGTAAATCCTCTTTGCGAGCCAACTTACGGTAAGCAAGCTCGAAGTTTGTCGACAGCGTTTTTACCCGAGCCTGGGTTAATACATCGCTGTAGCGATCGAGTAAATTTATCGTTTCCTGAGCATTCTTAAACGCACTGCTATAACTGTGCTGATAACGAGCGGCGTCATGCGCTTTTTGAATCTGGCGAACACAATCCAGTTGCTGCTGTTTCGTGCGTTTAGCATCTTCCAGCAATGACCGATATTTCTGCAATTGGGCTTCGCGCTGCCTATCCAGGTCACGTAATTTCTCAAAGAGATCCATCAGCTGATCATCTTCAGGAGCACGGGCAATATTAGCAGCCGCTTGTTCTAACTGTTGTTCAATCTCAGATAACTGTGTGCGATAAAGCTCAAAACGCTGCCATGCTCTTTTACTATCTATCTCAATAGACTGTTGAAGCATACCAGCTTCACGCTCAGAGATGTCAAAGAGCAAATCACCTTTTGGTTTCGTTGCCATATAATCTTTTAGATTATCGGTAATCGCTTCAGCTGCTATTTTGCCAGTCCCCGCAGAACGAAATGCAATATCATTTCTGAGTTGCGTTAAAAACTGGCTCAGCTCTTTTTCAAAGCTTTTTGCCTGTTTAATCTGCGTTTCATCAGCAAGTTGTTGCAGCAAACGAGACAAAATAGTGGGCGCAAGCGCATAGGGTAGCGAGCCATCGCATTCTTGCCTCAATGCTTTTTCAAGGTGCTCTTTATCTTTTAGGAGTGTTTCAACTTTCTGCTTTTCCTGAGCTTTAGTCTGGGCAAAGGCGCCTCCCTGAGCATTTAGCAAGCCTTCAAAACGGGTTATATCTTTAGACAGAAACTCAATCCGCGATCTGGCAAAATCGGCGCTTTCCAGCAGTGCTTCTGTCTGGCAGGCTAATTCTTTACTCTGTTTTTCAAGCTCTGCAATCTGTTGTTGCTGAGAACTTGCTAGCTGGTTGGATTGCTGACGCTTAACAAAAATCATTAAATCGTTACGCAGTTTAGAGATGAGATCCAGCCCCAATAAGCGTCGTACGGCAGTACGTAAAATATTACCGGATTCGTCCTCAGCAAGTTCTGCTATTTTCTCGCCATCGAAAAAGAACAAATCAGCAATGCCATGCGGAATTAACTCATTTAGAAATCCCTGGCACTGATCGTAATCCAACTCACTGAGCAGTTCCCCATCCTGTTGCAGAGAAAGACGGTCTTTCTTCCCTTTTTCCCATGCTCGAGTAACTGTAAACTCCGCTTCATGACCTCCCTTATTGTAGGTAAAGGTTAGTTTAACAGAAGCTTCTTCCGGTTGCTCTATATAATAGGCTCCGTTGTGAATTAAGGAACTTAGTTGTTCAATATAGTCTTGTTGTTGCGTCGCAAGGCCAAATGCTAGTCGCCCATATAACGCTAAGCGGATCGCCGACAGGATAGACGTTTTACCTGCGCCGTTTAAACCGCCAAACAGCACAATAGGTCGTGGATTTAAATCGTGCGGACGCTTTCTGGGAGCCAGATCAATGGTATGAGTACCGTTAAATACCCGAAAATTATGTAATACCAACTGTTTAATGAGCACGTTATTTATCCTCCCCAATCAGTCCCGAGGATTCACTGGCATCAACAATTCGGTGCTGTAAAACCTTAAGTTCAGTTTCCAGTTTTGTGATTTCTTCCTGATGAATATCCCGTTCATTACGTTTTTGCAGTGTGACCTGTTGTTGCTCAATTTCTTCGAGAGTACCCCAGTCCTGCTTTAAAATCGTGCCGAGTTTGTCAAAAATACCCTGACGACGGCTTAATCCTTCCATTGAAACTTCCAGCTCAATGAGTTTCATCACCATTTCAGGCACAACGTCAAACCCCTGCGCTATCTGCACCAACAGATCTGCATCGCTTGCGTCAAAGCGCGACTGATCGTCCACTACCCAGTCTAAATCCTGCTGATACACTTCTCGGTAAATACCAGGCAGCGTGTCATACCAGTCTGGTTCATTAGGATCTTTCAACCACTCCTGACGAATCGCATGGAGTTCCGGTTTGGTAATTAACGTAATGGTATGGCCCTGAGCATTCAAATCGCGCTCAATCTCCAGCAATTCTTTGAGCCATTGCTGGCGATATTTTAGCCAGTAAGGACCCGGAACATGCTTACGCTCAGCGCCCGGCTCATCGCTTTCTTTAGCGTACTGATAGCTCACCTTACCAGTCCGGCGCTTATAGTTTCGAAACGTGTCTTTATTCACCGGATCGGTGGTAAACGCCAGCAGATCACGATATTTCAGCAGCGGAGACATCCATTCTTCACCGTTTTTGATCAGGCTTTCCATCGCCTTATCTTTTGTGACAACGGTACAGGTCCAACAGCCAAAACGCGAGTTGCCGCAGGAAGGGGTACTATCATCAATCACCAGCGGACATTCACCCTGTGCGGAAGAATCCATATACAACGTCCACAGTGGACGGTTGTTTCCACCCCACGGGCTTTCCCACTCGTCGATATCTTCAGGGGCATAGCGGAACGCGCCCCGCAGCAGCTTCCAGACATCTTCTACATCCCAGGTATCAATGGGGGTATAGATGAATGCATTTGCCAGCGTGGTATGCCGGGCAAGGCGTGATCCATCAATCTTGTGCTTTGCGATCACCTGCGCACGAGAAGCACTTTCACTACTGCGCGAACCAAGTACGACGATGACTTCATCAAACTGGCTGACCTTATCTTTAATAAAGTCACTCACCGGATTGATTTTCATGCGCTCAGTGCACCAACGGAAACTACGAGTTGGAGCCGGATAACCTTTCCCCAGCAAATTGACCCAGAAGGTTTCATTCGTTTTAGGCGTTACCGCGTGTTGAGTGATCGGCAAGCCGTTACGCTTCGCTCCCGCCTCAATCTGCAACATCGTTTTCTTAATCAGATCCACGACTACCGGCGTTTCGACCAGCGTATCGGACGACACCACAAAAACATCTTTGCTGCGCATTTCCGGGGGCAGGCCGAGCAAGGCCAGATACACCAGCGTGATCACAGCGGAAGAATCTTTCCCACCGCTGTAGCCAATCACCCACGGACGCTTATCCGCACAATAAATTCTTTGAACCTCAGCAACATATTCGGCCAGAGGAAGTCCGGCGAACTGTTCCTGATTAATAAAATCTTCGTATTCGGCCAAATCATAGGACTGAACTAATTTACTCATGAGACAACCATTTGAGCTTCAAGCTCCTGTTCTTCAGGAGTGAGGGGAATAGAGAGCGCGGTTTTTAGCGCATTGCAGGTGAGCTGGATTGCCGTACTGGTTTTACTCAGCTTACCGTGCTGCATCGCGCGCTTGATCAGATCAGGATTGTTTCTGCGCCAGTTAAAGGTCTTGAGTGCAGCGATTTTCTCAGGCCATTGCTCCGGGTAGTCTGTCAGCAGGGCATAACCCAATTGTCCGAGAGCCTGCAAACCAATACCGTGAGCATGAATATAATCCTGTCGTAGCTGAACTGGCGAAACCTCTTTTTTGGCCGCTAACTGCCAGTCCGGCATCACGTGAAAAATAGCCTGCCAGTAGCGGGTGGCTATTAACGTGCATTCTTCAAAATTGTTCTCTTTGGGATCTTTGCCCAACAACGCGCGGGTAGCCTGCTTGATACTACTTAAGGTAAACAGTTTATTCGATCGCTGGCTGATACCAGATTTTTCCAACTCCGTCATCCCAACAAATGGTTCTACGGACATAGCCAGATAACGTGCCAGATTTGAACAGGCATCACGATGGTCATATAAAGAGGCAAGCGATGGGCTGGGACGAATGGCGTATTTATTCAAATCTGCGAACATCTGCTGACTACGTTTTAGCCCCTCATCGACAAAAAATAGCACCGGTATATTATCCTGTCCCAGCTCGGGGCGTGCGTCTAAAGCGTCTTCAATCGCTTTACGGCGATGCTGACCGTCGTTGATGAGTATTTGAGCATCCATCGGCACGCATAACGTTCCAAGGTTATTAGAACCTTCAAATTCATCAAATTGGACATCAACGGCAATGGAGGCCGTTAGCGCTGAAAAAACATAATCTTTCGGATTTTCCAGTAGATATCGCACCATTTCGGGGATACGCGATTTGTTCAACGTGCGCTGCGCGCGTAACTCAGGCGGAACGTCATTTTCGTCAAAGCTGAATATTTTAGGGATGATGCGCATGGGGCACGTGGCGATGTAGAAAGGGCGACCAGCCTGTATGCCACGTATAGCTGGGAAAGAATAGCAGTAGTCTGCGTCAACATTAGCCATACCGTAATCCATCTCAATTCTTGTAAAGTGGTTACGCGATATTTTACGTAATGAGTGATAGGATTTATAGCTAAATTTACGTAATTTTTTGCGTAATCACTTCCAGAAAAAGCAATATGCTCATCACAGATTTGTTGTTTTTATTACTACAGCATCTAATAGCCGACCTGAATTCCAAACTGTCTAAATACCAATAGACAAAAACAACCAATGACAATAAAGCCCTTCATCTGCAAGAAAAAATCTCGCAAAACTGCTTCGTATTACAGTTAGATATCTAATGAATTCAGATAAAATGGACACAAAAAAAGCCGCCCTTAAGCGACTTTGATTTGCATCTTATGGTGCCGAAGGCCGGACTCGAACCGGCACGTATTTCTACGGTTGATTTTGAATCAACTGCGTCTACCGATTTCGCCACTTCGGCACTGAAGGGGATGCGGAAACGTTGTGGATTATACCTGTCGCGCGCCGCCATGCAAGCGACGACGCGCGAAACCCGCGCTAAGTGCCCAAAAAACCAGCTACCTACGTCACTCCAGCTCAGACACCGCCAGACGAATAACCCCTGCCGCCTTCTGCTCCGGCAGCGCCAGCACCTTCGCCCACATCGCCTGCACCATATCGCAGGAGAGCTTTTCCTTGCCTTCCGCCTTCTCCGGCATCTGCAACAGCTGGATGTCCTCGCCGTACTTATCGGCAAGCGCCTTCATAATCGGCCGCACGTCCTCGACAGCCGCCTCACGCTCGGCCTGGGTCACGGTGTGGCGGTTTTTGCCGTAGGCCGCGCGCATCATGTCGGCATCGGCCTGCATGCGCCGGGTCATCAGGTCTTTATCCAGCATGCGCATCGGGTTGATGCCGCCCTTCACCATCGGGTAGAGGAAGCGGAAGCAGGCGTCGTCGCTCACCTTCTGGATGGCGGCGGTCTGCTCCATGTTGATGGTCATGTAGTTCACCACGTTGGCGTCCGGGGCGTTTTGCAGGCGCGTCATCTGCAAATGGAGGATCTGCGGCTGGATGGTGTCGATAATGTGCTGCTCAGGCTCGCCGGCCTTTTGCAGGGCGGCCATCTGGTCGAGGATGCGCTGATGCAGCACAGGCTCTTGCTCCTTAATTACCTGCCAGGCGGGCATCGCGTTAAGGGCGGTATCAATTTGCGCGTCCGGAACGCGCTGCCTGTCGAAGAAGACCCAGAACGCCACGGCGGCAGCCGCGACAATAACAATGACCGTACTGATCCACGTTTTTTTCATCTCGCATCCTTATCCTTGCGTTATGCCGGTTTACACCGGCACGCCGCTGTGGAAGCGAAACTCGTGGTCCGGTGTCGAGATAAGTGTGGCTTCAATTTCGCCAAAATGCTGTATGCGCGGTGAGATATCGTCGTCGCTCACCTGCTGAGCCAGCGTCAGGTAATCCTGATAGTGTCGCGCTTCCGAGCGCAGCAGCGAGAGATAGAACTTCTGCAAATCCTCGTCGAGGAACGGGGCCAGCGCGGCGAAGCGTTCGCAGGAGCGGGCTTCGATGTAGGCGCCGCAGATGAGCTTGTCGATCAGCGTCAGCGGTTCGTGAGTGCGCACTTCCTTCAGCATCCCTTTGGCGTAGCGGCTGGCGGTGATTTTGACGTACGGAATGTCTCGCGCCAGCATCGCCTCGCGCACCTGCCAGAAGTGGTGCAGCTCCTCTTTAATCAGCAGCACCATGCTGTCGATGAGCGCCTGGCCCCACGGGTCGTCGGTTTTGGGCATTACGCTTTTGCCAATCTGCTTATGCAGGGCGATGAAGTCCGGCTCCGGGCCGTCGCGAAAGGTGAACTGTTCGTAGGGTTTGAGCCAGTCGAGCAGCGCGTCGGCACCGCTTTCGTCGGCGACGTATTTACGCACCAGCAGCAGCGCGGTCTGGGCGGCCTTGAGCTCGCACACCATGTGGTCGGTGAGCAGCAGCGGCAGGTTCGCCGGGTCGCGGGCTTTATCAATCCATGCTTGCGGGGTTGGGCACTGGAGGAAGTTGAGTACGGGGGCGAGTATCTGCGGGTAATCCATGGTTTTGCCTTGAAAAAAGCGGTGGCGCGCGCCACCGCCTGAAACGCTTAGTGACGCACGCCGTCGTCGTCTTCGTCGACGTAATCTTCGTCGTCGCCTTCCTCGCCGTCTTCACCGTTTGGATCTTCGAAGTAGGTTCCCCAGCCGTCGTATTCCACTTCAAACTTCTCAGCCAGGTTCATCAGCTGTTCTACCTGCGCGTCGATCAGCTCCGCCTTCAGCGCACCCTCGCTCAGGATGTCGCAGCAGATGACGGTGTCGCCCTCTTCCACTTCCAGCTCTTCCGGCTCGGTCACTTCGTAACCTAGCTTGAAGGCTTCCACGGCCATTTTTTCCAGCGCTTCAAAGTCGTCCGCAGAGAAATGGTGTTCGATGGTGTACAGCGCGTCCGGATCGCTACCGTCTTCCAGCAGTTCTTCAATAATCAGACGCGTCTCTTCGCGTTGCTCTTCCAGTAATTCCGGGTTTGCCATGGCTCAATCCTCTTTAAAGTGCGGCAGATACTTCTATTTTCACACACGGACGGGTTTGCCTCCACCTTTGTTGGAAAGATTTGTGAAACGGGGTTGCAAATGAATAATTACACATATAAAGTGAATTTTAATTCAATAAGCGGCGTTCGCCATGCGAGGATAAAATGGCCGATTTGTACAAGAAACACTTTCTGAAATTGCTCGACTTTACCCCTGCACAGTTCACTTCTCTGCTGACCCTTGCCGCACAGCTCAAGGCCGATAAAAAAAAGGGCAAGGAAGTACAGAAGCTTACCGGTAAAAACATCGCGCTCATCTTCGAAAAAGACTCGACCCGTACACGATGCTCTTTCGAAGTTGCCGCATTTGACCAGGGCGCACGCGTCACTTATTTAGGGCCGAGCGGCAGCCAGATTGGGCATAAAGAGTCAATTAAGGACACCGCGCGGGTGCTCGGGCGGATGTACGACGGCATTCAGTATCGCGGTCACGGCCAGGACGTGGTCGAAACGCTGGCGCAGTATGCGGGCGTGCCGGTGTGGAACGGGCTGACCAACGAATTCCACCCGACGCAGCTGCTGGCGGACCTGCTGACCATGCAGGAGCACCTGCCGGGCAAGGCGTTTAACGAGATGACGCTGGTCTACGCGGGCGACGCGCGCAACAACATGGGCAACTCGATGCTGGAAGCGGCGGCGCTGACCGGGCTGGACCTACGCCTGGTGGCCCCGAAAGCCTGCTGGCCGGAAGAGAGCCTGGTGGCGGAGTGCCGCGCGCTGGCGGAAAAGCACGGCGGCAAAATCACCCTGACGGAAGACGTGGCGGCGGGCGTGAAGGGCGCGGACTTTATCTATACCGACGTCTGGGTGTCGATGGGCGAAGCCAAAGAGAAGTGGGCGGAGCGGATTGCGCTGCTGCGGGGGTATCAGGTGAACGCGCAGATGATGGCGCTGACCGGCAACCCGAACGTGAAGTTCCTGCACTGTCTGCCGGCGTTCCACGACGACCAGACCACGCTGGGCAAGCAGATGGCGAAGGAGTTCGACCTGCACGGCGGGATGGAGGTAACGGACGAGGTGTTTGAGTCGGCGGCGAGCATCGTGTTTGACCAGGCGGAAAACCGGATGCATACGATTAAGGCGGTGATGGTGGCGACGCTTGGGGAGTGATCCTCTCTCCCATTTTGAGATGGTGATTATCTGCTGAATTATTTCTCAGCAGATAATCATTTCCAGTCTATTGGCATAAAAAATTCTTTTCCTGATACACCCCACAGATATCCATCAATCATAATATATATTTATAATTTTATTATCCATTATTTATTGAATAGATAATGGTTAATACTGGGACATTATCCATTACAAAACATTGTATATTTTCGGCGTAATATTCCTTATTGCTGCATTTCGTTAATAAGGATTTTTTATGTCATGGAATAAGCATGAAGCTGTGTCATACGCCCGTAGCCACGCACTAACCCATACAGGACACTATTGCGCTCGAGCAATCGCCGCCGCCATTCGAGCCGGAGGGCTTAAAATCGAAGGGGCAAACGCTAAGGATTTCTGGCGTTCTCTTGAAAAAGCAGGGTTCACAAAAGTCTATGGCCCCCCATAGAGGGGGATATCGCGGTGATTGATGCCTTGCCCGGCCCGAATCAGTACGGGCATGTCTGTATTTACGATGGCGCTGGAACCTGGTATTCAGATTTTAAACAGAGAACACTGTACCCGGGGCCAACCTATCGCCAACTCCAGCCAGCCGTCACCTTATACAGGCATTATTAATATGAATAAGCTCATCTTAATTGTATTATTCAGCACAGCAGCATTGGGGGCCGAAGATTTTCAGATACCAATGCAGCGCGCCCTTGAGTTCAATCGTTGGTACGTCAAACAAGTGAACAACGATCGTTATCCCATCCAACAGGGAAATGAAATCGATAAGTTCGTTACGGCCAGCACCATGAAAAAATTACGTCATGCAGCCGATCCCCGTTATGCCGACGCTGAATTTTACGAGGCCAATTTTTTTATGAAATCGCAGTATATCGGCGAGGACTGGGCTGAGAATGTGGCTATTGATTCTTATGATTCAGATCCAGTTTGTGTAAACGTGAATATCACCTTTGGCAAAAAGACTCAGCACACAGTCATTGATTGCATGGTTAAAGAAGATGGAATCTGGAAAATCCAGTCTGTGGCCGCACGGGACAACAATTGATGCCACCCATCAAAAATATAGCCGCCTTTCCCGCCGGGTGGCGCTGCGCTTACCCGGCCTACTTTGTGCTGCAATACCAATAAATTGCGCATTCCATTGTAGGCCCGTGCAAGCGAAGCGCCGCCGGGCAAACCGGCTCCCCTTCATTGATTTTTCACCCCGAAAAAGGTACGTTTTCGCCTTCATTCCAGCGTGGACATGCCAGCATTATGCCGATTATTCAGTCTGTTGAACGTGCGTTGCAGATCCTCGACCTGTTCAACGAGCAGGCCACCGAGCTTAAGATCACCGACATCAGCAAACTGATGGGGCTGAGCAAGAGTACCCTCCACTCGCTGCTGAAAACCCTCCAGCTTCACGGCTATATCGATCAGAATCCGGAGAATGGGAAATATCGCCTCGGCATGAAGCTGGTCGAGCGCGGTCATTTTGTCGTGGGCTCCATCGATATCCGCCAGAAGGCGAAAGGCTGGCTGACGGAGCTGTCACAGCGGACCGGACAGACCACCCATCTGGGGATCCTGGACGGGCATGAAGGGGTCTATATCGAGAAGATTGAAGGCAAGCTGGCCGCCATCGCCTATTCGCGCATCGGCCGCCGCCTGCCGGTTCACGCCACCGCCATCGGCAAGGTGTTGATTGCCTGGCTGGGTGAGGCCGAGCTGAACGCCCTGCTGGAGGGCTACCAGTACACCACCTTTACGCCTTCCACCCTCGCGTCTCGTGAAGCGTTAATGGCCGCCCTGGCGCAGACCCGCGAGCAGGGCTATGCCCTGGACAGCGAAGAGAACGAGCAGGGCGTGCGCTGCGTGGCTGTGCCGGTGTGGAACCACGAATCCCGCGTGATTGCCGCCCTGAGCCTGTCGACGCTCACCTCTCGCGTGGACGACGCCGAGCTGGCCCGCTTCCGCGAGCAGCTTCAGCAGGCCGGGCTCGAGCTGTCACGCGCGCTGGGCTATACCGGCTCGTAGGTGAAATAGTCGAAGTCCGCGTGACAGCCGTCGCCGCTGATGTCCTCGCAGTGCAGCCCCACAAACGCGCCGGTAAAGAAGCCGCGTCCGCCGATGTAGTCGTCCGACAGCTTCCACGCCTCATACGCCACCGGCACGGCGTGCCACGTCTCGCCGTCAAACGAGTAGCTGTAGCGGTAGACCAGCGTATCCACGTCCACCCGCAGCCAGACGCTCTCGGCATGTTCCGGCACCGGAATGGGCTGCTCGTGCAGCGGCCACGACGGCACGTTGTGGTCGAGCTGGATCACCTTGATGGTTCTCCCCTGCCCCTCCTCGTAGTCCACAAAGCAGTAGCTCCAGTTTTTGCTGTTGTAGTAGCAGGTCAGCCCCGCGCTCTGCTGGAAGTGAACCGGCGAGAACTGCATCCGCGTCTCGGCCCTGAAGGTGAAGTGCTGCCAGCGGCGCGCCACGGTCGACTGGGTAAAGGTCGAGTTGAGCGAGTCGTTGCCATAGAGCCGTAAGTGGCCCGGGCGGGCGGTGAGCGAGCCGAGGGTGTCGTCGAACGGAATGCGCAGGGTCTGTAGCTGCGGGTCAAGCGTACTGCCGTCGAAATCATCCCGCCAGTTACCCTGAGCGACTGCGGGCTGCTCCGCCACCTGCGGGCCGGGCACGGTCAACTGCGCGTGTTTGCCGCCTTCCACGTACGGCCAGCCGTCGCGCCACGCAATGCGTGCGATGCCGGTCTCGCGCCCCAGCGGGCAGTAGCCGCGCCCGCCAGAGGCCAGCAGCGGCACGCCGGGCAGGCGCAGCGGGCGGCTGGTGAGGTAGGCCATATACCATTCTCCCGTATGGGTTTGCAGCAGCGAGCCGTGGCCGCTCTTTTGCAGCGGGTTCTCCGGCAGGTGCCAGCTGGTCATCATCGTTACGTCCGGGTGCAGCTCGTACGGCCCGTCGATATTTTTGGAACGCAGTACCACGACCGCGTGCTCGTAGCTGGTGCCGCCTTCGGCAACCATCAGGTAGTACCAGCCCGCGTGGCGATAAAGATGTGCCCCTTCGGTGTAGCAGAGCGGCGTGCCGGTAAACAGGGTTTTGCGCTCGGGCGAGAGCGTTCCGGTCTGCGGATCAAACTCCTGCATCACAATGGTGTTGTGCGGGTTGCTGTGGTGACGCGGCCCCCACGGTCGGTAGAGGTAGTATTTACGCCCATCGTCGTCGTGGAACAGGGACGGATCGAACCCGCCGTTGCCCATCGGGATCGGCTCGCTCCACGGCCCCTCGATGGACGGCGCGGTGACGAGGAAGTTGCGGCCATTTTTCCACGGCGAGTCGACAATCTTCACGTCGGTATAGAGCAGCCAGAATTTGCCGTCGGCGTAGCTCAGGCACGGCGCCCAGATGCCGCCGGAGTCCGGGTTACCCTTCATGTCCAGCATCGACACGCGATCCAGCGGGGTGCTGACCAGCGACCAGTTTTTCAGGTCGCGGGAGTGGTAGATGCGCACGCCCGGGAACCACTCGAAGGTCGAGGTGGCGATGTAGTAGTCCTCGCCCTGACGGCACAGGGACGGGTCCGGGTTGAAGCCGGTCAGGATCGGGTTAGTAATTTCCATGTTGCCTCCGGTTAATGGGATGCGGCTGTCGCGGCGTCGGGAACGGCCTCGCCCTGCGCCGCGCGGTGTTTGATCAGCTGCTGGCTGATGGCCTCCACGCGGTCGTCGGTGAGCTTGTAGAACGACAGCATGATGAACATGCCCGCGTAGAGCACCACCGGCACCACGCAGAACAGAATTTTGATGGTGGTGAGCACCTCAACCGGCTGCACGCTGCTGCTGGCGGAGTAGTTCACCCAGGCCAGGATCCAGCCCACCACCGCCCCGCCAATCGCCAGGCCAATCTTCAGGCTGAACAGGTAGGTCGAGAACACCAGCCCGTCGAGGCGACGCCCGCTGCGGCTCTCCTCGTAATCCACCACGTCAGAGGCCATCAGCCACTGTAGCGGCGTGGTGGTGTTAAAGACGAACAGGAACAGGATGTTAAGGGCGAAAATCAGCGCGATGTGCTCGGCCGGGGTGAAGAAAATCAGCAGGCTGATGAGCGAGTAGGCGACGATGATCCACTTAAAGGCGGTGACCCGGTCGAAGCGGCCCAGCAGGCGTGAGGAGCAGAGCGAGCCGAACATGGTGGCGAGGCTGCCGTAGAGTAAAAACTGGGTCGCCATCTCCGGGTGATCCATCACGTATTTCACGAAGTAGAGCGTCGCCCCGCCGCGCACCACGTTGGAACAGGTCGCCATCATCTTGAACGCGCACATGATGCGCCACTGGCCGTTGCCCAGCAGCAGTTTGAGATCTTTCGCCACCGACGAGCCAGGCTGCACCTCAAAGGTGTAGCGCTCTTTGGTGGTGAAGAAGCAGACGTAGAGCAGCACCACGCCGGTCAGCCCCAGCACGCACATGGCGCCGAAATACCCCACCTGCTCGTCCCCCTTGCCGATGATGCTGACCAGCGGCAGCGCGATGCCGCTGATGGCAAGCGAGCCCGCCGCGGCGAGGAAGAAACGCCAGGACTGAAGAGCGTGACGCTCTTTCGGGTCGGCGGTGATCACCCCCGGCATGGCGCAGTACGGGACGTTAACGAAGGTGTAAACCAGGGTCAGGAGGATGTAGGTCGCGCAGGCGTAGATGATTTTGCCCTGCGCGGAGAAGTCCGGCGTGTAGAAGGTCAGCATGCAGACGATGCCAAACGGGATGGCGCCCCACAGCAGGAACGGGCGGAACTGGCCGTGCCGCGTGCGGGTGCGGTCTACCAGCAGCCCCATCAGCGGATCGGTCACGGCGTCGAGCACGCGGGAGACTAAAAACAGCGTGCCCATTATGCCCGCCGACAGGCCAAACACGTCGGTGTAGAAATAGGCCAGCAGGAACATCGTGGCCTGCCAGACGAAGCCGCAGGCGGTGTCACCCAGCCCGTAGCCAATTTTGTCTTTCATGGTTAATTGCGTCATCAGAATTACACCCTTTGGTAGTGTGCTGAATTACAACATCGTGTTAATGGAGTGTAATGAGCTGTTCAATTAACCAGCAATGGTCATATCTTATTTCTGAATTACGTTATTTTGCTTTTGTGACGCCAACGAT
Organism: Enterobacter cloacae complex sp. P24RS; assembly: GCF_014982165.1. NCBI lineage: Bacteria > Pseudomonadati > Pseudomonadota > Gammaproteobacteria > Enterobacterales > Enterobacteriaceae > Enterobacter > Enterobacter cloacae complex sp. P24RS. The sequence continues at coordinate 142,170 of NZ_JADCKU010000013.1, read as the reverse complement.
ATATCTCAAGCCGTTGTTTTAAATAATAAATTACAGACACGAAAAAGCCGTCCGCGGATTATTTTCCGCAGACGGTTTTATCTCACAAAATAATTAAAGTCCGAGCGCTTTTTTACCGGCGTTAATTACCTCGATGATTTTATCGGTGTCATAAATACAGCCTTTCCAGGTGCCGCCGCTCACTGACTGCAATGCCGCCCACAGCCGGGTATCGTCCGGCAAAAAGTCGTGGGCGTGCAGGTCCGGGTGCGTCTGCCGCAGCGCCAGCTCGCGTGCGCCCTCCTCAGGCGTCAGCGGGTTATCTGCGGTGCCGATAAAGTTCACGCTGCCTGTTAATGTCAGGCGGTCAACAGCAATCTCGATGATGTCGTTGTCGCGCAGCTTGCCAATCGGCCCGCCCGCCAGCGCCTCTGGCGACACGTGCCCGAAGCAGGCGCCCGTCGACACGCCCGAGAAGCGCGCATCGGTGATTAACGACACCGTCTTGCCCCACGAGATATGCTTCAGCGCGGAGGTGAGCTGGTAGGTCTCCTCCATGCCGGTGCCGGACGGCCCGCCGCCGATCACCACCATGATGTCGCCCTGCCGGATCTCTTCCCGCTTGATGGCCTTGATCGCCTGCGCTTCGGAAACAAACACCCGCACCCGGCCGGTGTGGCGGTAAACGCCATCGTCACCCACCACCGACGGGTCGATCGCCGTGGCCTTGATCACCGATCCTTCCGGCGCGATGTTGCCCGTCGGGAAGCAGACCGTCGAGGTCAGCCCTTTCGCTTTGGCCTTCTCCGGCGGCAGGATCACGTCATCCGGCTCCACGCCGTCCTGCTCGCGCAGGCACTGGCGGAAGCGCTTACGGCGCTTGGACGCCTGCCACCAGTCGAGGTTCTCGCCCACCGTCTGGCCGGTGACGGTCATGGCGTCCAGGTGCAGCAGGCCAAGATCGCGCAGGTGGAGCATCACTTCCGGCACGCCGCCCGCGAGGAACGCCCGTACGGTCGGGTGGTAGTCCGGGCCGTTGGGCAGCACGCTCACCAGGCGCGGCACCCTGCGGTTGACGCGCGTCCAGTGCTCTACGTCCGGGATCGTACAACCCGCCGCGTGGGCGATGGCCGGAATGTGCAGCAGTAAGTTCGTGGAACCGCCGAATGCCGCGTGGATCACCATGGCATTTTCGATGGCTTTATCGGTGAGGATATCGCGCGTGGTGATACCGCGGTTATCCAGCTCGCTCACCGCACGCGCCGACTGGCGGGCGATCTCCAGCCACACCGCCTGCCCGGACGGCGCCAGCGCGGAGTGCGGCAGCGCCAGCCCCAGCGCTTCCGCCACCACCTGCGAGGTGCCCGCTGTGCCGAGGAACTGACACCCGCCGCCCGGCGACGCGCAGGCGCGACAGCCCAGCTCGGCGGCCTCCTGCAAGGAGAGCTCGTGGTTGGCAAAACGCGCGCCGATGGTCTGCACCTTACCCGCATCTTCCCCCACGGTCGGCGGCAGCGTCGCCCCGCCCGGCACCAGAATAGTTGGCAGGTCGTGCATCGAAGCCAGGGCGATCATTGTAGCGGGCAGCCCTTTATCGCAGGTGGCTACGCCGATCACCGCCCGGCGCGTGGGCAGGGAGCGGATCAGACGACGAAACACGATCGCCGCGTCGTTGCGGTACGGCAGAGAGTCGAACATGCCGTGCGTGCCCTGCGAGCGCCCGTCGCACGGATCGCTGACGAAGGCCGCAAACGGGATCCCGCCGTTGCGGGTGATCTCTTTCGCCGCCGCCTGCATCTGCATGCCGATCTCCCAGTGCCCGGTGTGGTAGCCCAGCGCAACCGGGCGCCCGTCCCCGGCGCGAATACCGCCCTGGGTACCGATAATCAGCACCTCTTTGCCGGTCAGCTTATTGGCGTCCCAGCCCATCCCGGCGTTCTGCGTCATGCCGAACAGGTTGCCGCTGGGGGATTCCATCAGCATCTGCGGGGTCAGCGGCAGCGCGCCCTGCGGCCCCGCCGCGTGGGTGATCACTGCATAAAACGCATCGTCCTGTGGGGTGAAAATTTTCTCAATGGTCATCGATATCGTCCGGCTCAGCAGAGCTTGAGCTGTTGTAACAGGGTTTTCAGCTGCGCCTTACGCGGCTCGTCCAGCGCTGACGCGGGCGGTAGCACGTGCGTGGAAATCGGGCGGCCGCAGAGCACAATCGCCTCTTTAATGACGTTCACAAACGGCGTATCCAGCTGATACATCTGCGGTATTTGCAGCAGGGTCTGATGATACTCAGCCGCTTTCGCCACGTCTTTATCCCACCAGGCTTTCAGAAGATTCACCGACACCTGCGGGGCAAAGTTGCCGCTGGCCGAAATCGCCCCGTCGCCGCCGAGCAGCAGGGTATTAAACAGATGATCGTCGTAGCCGCACAGCACGGTGAAGTGCGGATGAGCGGCTTTAACGGTGAGGATCATGCTGCGCAGGTGGGCGACGGAGTCGATGGTGTCTTTAATGCCGATAATATTGCTGCGCGAGTCGGCGAGGGTTTTCACCAGCGCCGGAGTCAGATCCTGCCCGGTCAGCGCCGGGAAGTTATAGAGCATCACCGGCAGCGTGACGCTGTCCGCCACCTGCTCGAAATAGCGGATCAGGTTCGCTTCCGACACTTTCCAGTAGTAGGGGTTGATCACCACGATGCCGTCCGCGCCCGCCTGCTGCGCGTGCTGGCTCAGTTCAATGGTTTCCCGGGCGTTGGTGCCGCCGGTGCCGATCAGCACCGGCACCCGGCGATCGACGTGATCGATAGCAAAGCGGGCAATGGTTTTACGCTCTTCGGCGCCGAGCTGGGAGAACTCGCCGCCGCTGCCCAGGAAGAACAGGCCGTCAACGCCCGCTGCGATCAGATCGTCGATCAGCGCGGCGGTGCCCTGCTTATCGAGCTGGCCGTCGGCGGTAAAGATGGTGGAGACAGGGGGAATGATTCCCGTGAACAACGCGGACTGCGGCATGAGATCTCCTTGCTGAATCATTTTGTTCTACATTATAGAACAGCGTTCATTAATTTAACGATCATACTATGACGCAGGAAAAGGAGAGGTAAATGGGAGATAAGGAGGGAGTGTGGGAAGTTTAAGCTGGATCACATATTGCCCGCTCGCCCCTCACCCGGCCCTCTCCCCAAAGGGGCGAGGGTTAGGGTGAGGGGTAAAGAATTACTCCACCAGCATTTTAACAACCACTTTTCTGATCTTAGCAGGCTCCCCCACCGCGCACAGCGGCTTATGCACTTCACCCGGCCAGAACACCACGAAATCCCCTTCGCTCAGCACCACGGTTTTCTCCTGCTCGCCTTCCGGCAGGAACGCGATGTCTTTGTCCGCCAGCCAGTCGGTGTCCGGCGTACCGTGCGGCAGGGTGCTGAACGTCATCCCTTCCTGACCCTTCAGCACAATCTGGATATCCAGATAGCGCGCGTGGTACTCGGCGCGGCGCTCGGCGAAAGGCTGGGTCATGTCTTCTGACACCAGATAAAACAGGCGGTCGCCGTTGATGTCGTGCTTGCCGGTCGGCGTCGCGTCGGTAATGTGCGCCTTAACGTGCTCAATGGCCTGGCGCAGTTCTTCCGGTAGCCAGGACTGGAGATGATGAATGTTGCCCACGATCATGGTATAGCCCTCAAATTAAAACACCGTTTCATTTCCATCTTTTATACGAAAATTGTTCTCCCCCCGCCAGCCCTTTTTAGGCAACTTTTGCGCAAGCGCATGTTTATCGGGAAATGTGTTAATTTGCTGTTAATTGCAGTCAGGCATTTATGCAGTGGTTATGCATAACCTCACCCGGCTCGCGCCACTGAATCAATATAACCAATTGAAACAACAGCCTAAAACACAAAACCTGCGGCCACGTCACACTTTACCACTCTGGTTATTTCCTTTATAACGCCATAATTATTTATTGATTTTTCTTAAGTCCAAAATAGTTAATTGCATTAATTGCATAGCCATTCTCAACTTGATATTTTATCGTTTAAAATCAATAATATAACTAAATATGTCCAAATATGTAATTCTACAATATAATAACAACCTCAAATAATGCCACCCGTTTCCGCTTAGCTATTCATCCTTCAATAATAACAATTTAATCATTATCTGATGCGAATCATGCAAATGAAAACAAACGCCTTAATATCGTTTTTCGCGTGAGCAATGTCACAATAACCGTTATTTAAGCGCCTACTATGAATCACGAAATCAATTGAGCTTAGCCGCCATGTAATTAAACACCTCACATGGCGCATGCCCTTTTTATTCTGAAAAACAGTTAAAGGAATAATTATGGAAAAGCATTACGTCGGTTCTGAAATTGGTCAATTGCGTAGCGTTATGCTGCACCGCCCTAATTTAAGCCTGAAGCGGTTAACCCCCTCAAACTGTCAGGAGCTGTTATTTGATGATGTACTGTCGGTTGAACGGGCGGGTGAAGAGCATGACATCTTCGCAAACACGCTGCGCGAACAGGGTGTGGAAGTCCTGCTGTTGACCGACCTGCTCACGCAAACGCTTGATATTGCAGAAGCGAAGGCCTGGCTTCTTGAAACGCAAATTTCCGACTATCGCCTCGGGCCAACCTTTGCCGGCGACGTGCGCGGCTGGCTGGCGGATATGCCGCACCGCGAACTGGCGCGGCGATTAAGCGGGGGATTAACCTACGGCGAAATTCCGGCAGCCATTAAAAATATGGTAGTGGATACCCACACGGCGAATGATTTTATTATGAAGCCGCTGCCGAACCATTTATTTACCCGCGATACCTCCTGCTGGATTTATAACGGCGTGTCCATTAACCCGATGGCGAAACCCGCCCGCCAGCGTGAAACCAATAATCTGCGCGCGATATATCGCTGGCACCCGGCATTTGCCGACGGCGATTTTATTAAGTATTTCGGCGACGAGAATATTAATTACGACCACGCCACCTTAGAAGGCGGCGACGTACTGGTGATTGGCCGCGGGGCGGTATTGATCGGCATGTCCGAGCGCACGACGCCGCAGGGCGTGGAGTTCCTCGCCAACAGCCTGTTCAAACACCGCCAGGCCGAGCGCGTGATTGCCGTTGAGCTGCCAAAACACCGCTCCTGCATGCACCTCGACACGGTGATGACCCACATCGACGTGGACACCTTCTCCGTCTATCCGGAAGTGGTGCGCAAAGACGCCCAGTGCTGGACGCTCACCCCGGACGGACGCGGCGGCCTGCTGCGCACGCAGGAAACCGACCTGCTGCACGCCATTGAGAAAGCCCTCGGCATTAACCAGGTCCGCCTGATCACCACCGGCGGCGACGCCTTCGAAGCCGAACGCGAGCAGTGGAACGACGCCAACAACGTCCTGACCATCCGCCCGGGCGTGGTGATCGGCTACGAGCGTAACGTCTGGACCAACGAGAAGTACGACAAAGCGGGCATCACCGTGCTGCCGATCCCCGGCGACGAGCTGGGACGCGGTCGCGGCGGCGCACGCTGCATGAGCTGCCCACTGGAACGCGACGGAATTTAAGGAGCCATCATGGAACGAAAACCCACTCTGGTTGTGGCCCTGGGCGGCAACGCGCTGCTCAAGCGCGGCGAGCCGCTGGAAGCGGATATTCAGCGTCAGAACATCGAGCAGGCCGCCCGCACCATCGCCGGATTAACAGAACAGTGGCGCGTGGTGCTGGTGCACGGCAACGGGCCGCAGGTCGGGCTGCTGGCATTGCAGAACAGCGCCTACGACAAAGTGACGCCCTACCCGCTGGACGTTCTCGGGGCGGAAAGCCAGGGGATGATCGGCTACATGCTCCAGCAGGCGCTGAAAAACAATCTGCCGCAGCGTGAGGTGAGCGTCCTGCTCACCCAGGTGGAGGTGGACGCCGCCGACCCGGCCTTCAGCAACCCGACCAAATACATCGGCCCGGTGTACAGCGAAGCGCAGGCGAAAGCGCTGGCCGCAGAAAAAGGCTGGACGTTCAGGGCCGACGGCGCCTATTTCCGCCGCGTGGTGCCCTCTCCACAGCCGAAGCGCATCGTCGAGAGCGACGCCATTACGGCGCTGATCCAGCGTGACCACCTGGTCATCTGCAACGGCGGCGGTGGCGTGCCGGTAGTGGAGAACGCCAACGGCTATCGCGGCGTTGAGGCGGTGATCGACAAAGACCTCTCCGCCGCCCTGCTGGCGCGCCAGATCGAGGCCGATGCCCTGCTGATCCTCACCGATGCCGACGCGGTGTACCTCGACTGGGGCAAGCCGACCCAGCGCCCGCTGGCGCAGGTGACGCCGGAACTGCTTAAAGACATGACGTTCGACGCCGGATCGATGAGGCCGAAGGTCGCCGCCTGCCGCGAATTTGTTGAGGCCTGCAACGGCATTGCCGGAATCGGCGCGCTGGCCGACGGTGCGGAGATCCTGGCGGGCGAGAAAGGCACGCTGATTCGTAACTGAGCACTCATTTAAAAAGGATTTACCCATGACCATCAACCTGAAAAACCGCAACTTCCTTAAACTGCTGGACTACACCCCGGCGGAAATCCAGTACCTGATCGACCTCGCCATCGAGCTGAAGGCGGCCAAAAAAGCCGGACGCGAAAAGCAGACGCTGGTCGGGAAAAACATCGCCCTGATCTTTGAAAAAACCTCCACCCGCACCCGCTGCGCCTTCGAAGTGGGCGCGTTTGACCAGGGCGCGCAGGTTACCTACCTCGGCCCAAGCGGGTCGCAGATCGGTCACAAAGAGTCGATGAAAGACACCGCCCGCGTGCTGGGCCGCATGTATGACGGCATCGAGTACCGCGGCTACGGCCAGGCCATCGTCGAGGAGCTGGGCGAATACGCGGGCGTGCCGGTGTGGAACGGCCTGACCGACGAGTTCCACCCGACGCAAATTCTGGCGGATCTGATGACCATGCTGGAGCACTCCCCGGGCAAAACCCTGCCGGAGCTGAGCTTTGCCTACCTGGGCGACGCGCGGAACAACATGGGCAACTCCCTGATGGTCGGCGCGGCCAAGATGGGGATGGATATCCGTCTTGTGGCGCCCAAATCCTTCTGGCCGGAGACGGGCCTGGTTGAGCAGTGCCGCGCCATCGCCAAAGAGACGGGCGCACGCATCACCCTCACCGACGACGTGGAAGAAGGCGTGCACGGCGCCGATTTCCTCTACACCGACGTGTGGGTCTCCATGGGCGAGCCGAAGGAGGCGTGGGCCGAGCGCGTCAGCCTGATGAAGCCGTATCAAATCAACGCGGACGTGATGAAGGCCACCGGCAACCCGAACGTCAAGTTCATGCACTGCCTGCCCGCGTTCCACAACGAGCACACCAAAGTGGGGCGCGAGATCGAGATGGCGTACGGCCTGAAGGGGCTGGAGGTGACGGAAGAGGTCTTTGAATCACCGAACTCCATCGTCTTTGACGAAGCAGAAAACCGCATGCACACCATTAAGGCGGTCATGGTGGCGACACTCGGCGACTAATCACCGCCCGGCGCGCCGCGGGGTGCGCCGGGTTTCAGGAGAACATCATGGGCAAGTTCAAGTTTCCCTCCGCTTACACCATTCTCTTTTTTCTGATTGCCGTGGTTGCCGTGCTGACGTGGATTGTTCCGGCCGGGCAGTACCATATGGCAATGAACGAGGCGCTCGGCAAAGAGGTGCCGGTCGCCGGCACCTATGCGCACGTGGCATCGCATCCGCAGGGGCTGGTGTCGGTGCTGATGGCCCCGATAGCCGGGCTGTACGATCCGGAGTCCGGCCAGGCCGGGGCGATCGACGTCGCGCTGTTTATTCTGATCATCGGGGGATTTCTCGGGATCGTCACCAAAACCGGGGCAATTGACGCCGGGATCGAGCGCGTCACCACTAAGCTGCGCGGACACGAAGAGTGGATGATCCCGATCCTGATGGCGCTGTTTGCCGCAGGCGGCACGATTTACGGCATGGCCGAAGAGTCGCTGCCCTTCTATACCTTACTGGTGCCGGTGATGCTGGCGGCGCGGTTCGATCCGGTGGTTGCCGCGTCTACCGTGCTGCTCGGTGCCGGGATCGGCACGCTCGGATCTACTATAAACCCGTTCGCTACGGTGATCGCCGCCAACGCCGCCGGGATCCCCTTCACCAACGGGATCATGCTGCGCATCGCGCTGCTGGTCATCGGCTGGATCATCTGCGTGGCGTGGGTGATGCGTTATGCCCGCAAGGTGCGCAAAGATCCGTCGCTGTCGATCGTGGCGGATAAACAGGAAGAGAACCGCGCCCATTTTCTCGGCAACAAGGGCGAGCAGTCGCTGGAATTTACCCCGGTGCGCAAACTCATCCTGGCGATCTTCGCCCTCGCCTTCGCGGTGATGATCTACGGCGTGGCGGTGCGGGGCTGGTGGATGGCGGAGATTTCGGCGGTGTTCCTCGCCAGCGCCATTATCGTTGGGCTTATCGCCCGCATGAGCGAAGAGGAGTTGACCTCAACCTTTATCAACGGCGCACGAGATTTGCTGGGCGTCGCGCTGATTATCGGCATCGCGCGCGGTATCGTAGTGATTATGGATAAGGGCATGATTACCCACACCATTTTGCACAGCGCCGAGGGGATGGTTACCGGATTATCGACGGTGGCATTCATTAACGTGATGTACTGGCTGGAGGTGGTGCTGTCGTTTCTTGTGCCTTCTTCGTCCGGCCTGGCCGTTCTGACGATGCCGATCATGGCGCCCCTTGCCGATTTCGCTAACGTCAACCGCGACCTGGTGGTTACGGCTTACCAGTCGGCGTCCGGCCTCGTTAACCTTGTCACCCCCACCTCTGCCGTTGTGATGGGCGGGCTGGCTATCGCCCGCGTGCCCTACGTGCGCTATCTGAAATGGGTCGCGCCGCTGCTGGGGATTTTGACGGTGGTGATTATGGTGGCGTTAAGCCTGGGCGCCTTGTTGTGATTTGCCGGATGGCGCTGCGCTCATCCGGCCTACGGATCGGTGCGGTGCCACCGGTTATTTCGGGAACTGATATGGGAACTATGATGGATTACGAAGAGTACTCTCCCAAAGAGCAACTACAGCTAACGGTCTGCCAGCGTCTGATCGCGGAAAAGAGCTATCTCTCTCAGGAAGAGATCCGCCGCGACTTGCAGGAGCGGGGTTTTGAGACCATCAGCCAGTCCACCGTTTCACGTCTGCTCAAGCTGCTCGGCGTCATAAAAATTCGCAATGCCAAAGGGCTAAAGATTTATTCGTTGAATCCCCAGATGCGCCCTGCCCCCGACGCCGCGCGCACCGTCTCCGAAATGGTGGTCAGCGTGGAACACAATAGCGAATTTATCCTTATTCATACCGTCGCCGGATATGGCCGCGCGGTGGCGCGTATTCTGGATTATCACCAGTTACCGGAAATTTTAGGCGTGGTGGCGGGAAGCAGTATCGTCTGGGTCGCGCCCCGGGTGGTGAAGCGTACCGCGCTGGTGCATAAGCAAATTAATTATTTACTCAGAATGCATTAATATTCATAAAGAACCGTTTGCATTGAGTAAAGCGTGCATTAAATCGCTTGATCCCAAAAACGAGCTGCGTATAATGCCCGACAATTTGCCGGGAGGAAGCATGGTCAAGCGTGTACGACATAACGTCTTACCGCGTCTGAAATCAGACGCTGGCCTGCCGTTTTTCTTCCCGTTGCTAAACCTATTCCCAGAGCCCCTCATTTGAGGGGCTTTTTTTTGCCCGGCGTCAGGAGATAAACATGAATCCGCTTTATCAAAAACACATCATTTCCATAAACGACCTCAGCCGCGAAGAGCTGGAACTGGTTCTGGAAACCGCGGCAAAACTGAAGGCCAATCCGCAGCCGGAGCTGCTGAAGCACAAGGTGATCGCGAGCTGTTTCTTTGAAGCGTCGACGCGCACCCGCCTCTCCTTTGAAACCTCCATGCACCGCCTGGGCGCGAGCGTGGTGGGCTTCTCGGACAGCAGCAACACGTCGCTGGGCAAAAAAGGCGAAACCCTGGCGGATACCATTTCAGTGATCAGCACCTACGTGGACGCGATTGTGATGCGCCACCCGCAGGAGGGCGCGGCGCGCCTGGCAACCGAGTTTTCCGACGGCATTCCGGTGCTGAACGCCGGTGACGGCGCTAACCAGCATCCGACGCAGACCCTGCTGGATCTGTTCACCATTCAGGAGACCCAGGGCACGCTTGAGAACCTGAACATCGCCATGGTCGGCGACCTGAAGTACGGTCGCACCGTCCACTCCCTGACCCAGGCGCTGGCGAAATTTAGCGGCAACCGCTTCTTCTTCATCGCCCCGGACGCGCTGGCGATGCCGCAGTACATCCTCGACATGCTGGACGAGAAAGGCATTGCGTGGAGCCTGCACGCCAGCATCGAAGAGGTGGTGGGCAACGTGGATATTCTCTATATGACCCGCGTGCAGAAAGAGCGTCTGGATCCGTCCGAATACGCCAACGTGAAGGCGCAGTTCGTGCTGCGCGCCAGCGACCTCGACGGCGCGCGCGACAACATGAAGGTGCTGCACCCGCTGCCGCGCATCGATGAGATTGCCACCGACGTGGATAAAACGCCGCACGCCTGGTACTTCCAGCAGGCCGGGAACGGCATCTTCGCTCGCCAGGCGTTACTGGCACTGGTTCTGAATCGCGAATTAGCTCTGTAAGGGGAGACGACCATGACACACGATAACAAACTCCAGGTTGAAGCCATCAAGCGTGGCACCGTGATTGACCACATCCCTGCGCAGGTGGGCTTTAAGCTGCTGACGCTGTTCAAACTGACCGAAACCGACCAGCGCATCACCATCGGCCTGAACCTGCCGTCCGGCGAAATGGGCCGTAAAGATCTGATCAAAATCGAAAACACCTTCCTGACCGACGAGCAGGTCAACCAGCTGTCGCTGTATGCGCCGGACGCCACGGTTAACCGCATCGACGATTACGACGTGGTGGGCAAATCCCGCCCGAGCCTGCCGGAGCGCATCGAAAGCGTGCTGGTCTGCCCGAACAGCAACTGCATCAGCCACGCCGAGCCGGTCTCCTCCAGCTTTGCAGTGAAAAAGCGCGCCAATGACATCGCGCTCAAATGCAAATACTGCGAAAAAGAGTTTTCCCATTATGTGGTGCTGGCCAACTAATTGAGGTTGGTAATGAAATCCCGGCTGTTATAATGGCCGGGAACATTCTTAACGCTGTAATTCTGGAGAAAAAATGAGCAAAGTACTCGCGACGGAAAATGCACCAGCGGCCATTGGCCCATACGTTCAGGGCGTTGATCTGGGCAGCATGATCATCACCTCTGGCCAGATCCCGGTAAACCCGAAAACCGGTGAAGTGCCGGTCGACGTGGCGGCACAGGCGCGTCAGTCGCTGGAAAACGTGCAGGCTATCGTTGAATCTGCGGGCCTGAAGGTGGGTGATATCGTCAAAACGACGGTGTTCGTGAAAGATCTGAACGACTTCGCCACCGTTAACGCCACGTACGAAGCGTTCTTCACCGAGCACAACGCCACCTTCCCGGCGCGCTCCTGCGTGGAAGTAGCGCGTCTGCCAAAAGACGTGAAAATTGAAATTGAAGCGATCGCCGTACGTCGCTAATTTATTTCAATAAATAAAAGGCAGCGCTCGCTGCCTTTATTATTGCGACCATTTTTACTCTCTGTACGAAATGACATATTACTTGTCCGATTATTAGAATCCCCCCCGCCTAGTAATATTCTCTTTTTATGGATGAGTAATGAAACTTTCAAAAATCGCACTTGCGCTCGCAACATTGACCGTTGCGTCTTCCGCATTTGCCCACGGATATATTGAATCTCCTGCCAGCCGCGCCTATATGTGTAAGCTGGGTCAAAATATTGATTGCGGCTCCGTACAGTATGAACCGCAGAGCGTAGAGAAAACCTCCGGCTTCCCGACCGGGGCAGAGCCAGCAGACGGACACCTCGCCAGCGCGGGTATCTCACAATATTCTCAGCTGGATAAGCAGAGCCTGAATGCGTGGACTAAAAACCCAATGGCCGCGGGCCCGCATGAATTTGTCTGGCACCATACTGCGCCGCACAAAACCACCAACTGGCGTTATTACATTACCAAACAAAACTGGGACCCAAATAAGCCGCTAACGCGCGATCAGTTTGAATTAACCCCGTTCTGTACAATTAACGGAAATAGCCAGGCGCCAGCCGTAACAAAATCCATGACCTGTAATGTTCCTGAGCGCACGGGCTATCAGGTCATTTACGGCGTATGGGAAATTGCAGATACTTCAAACAGCTTCTATCAGGCTATCGACGTTGATTTCGGCAATGGCGGCAACGTGACCCCGGACGAAACACCTGCGATCGTATCCGAGTGGAGCAAAACCCTGAGCGGCCAGATTGCCGGTAATAACCTGAACGTGGGTGATAAGGTTATCGCACGCTTCTTTGACGCCCACGGCGAAGTGACCGCCATGCGCACCGAGATGACCATCGGCTCTGCTGAGCAGGGCGACGCTAACCAGTGGTCCTACGATCTGGCGCAGAAGATCAACACCGCGCAGCACGACGTGCGCGTCGGCGTGAAGGATGAAGCCGGTGACATCAGCCCGGTTCACGGCGCTAACAGCGTCTTCGTGAAAGACGGCAGCACCTTACAGTCCGTTGCTATCTCTTATGAAGAGCAGAAAGCGCAGGTGAGCGAGACCATCGCCGTTACCGATCTGCAATACAGCAAAATCGAACATGGCAACGCGACCGTGACCTTCCACGTGAATACGCAGGGCGACGTGAATTTTGAAGCACACGTGATGAACCACCACGGTGCGGAAAAAGGCTACCTGAAGCAGGACATGAACAACAGCAATCAGGACGTCACCATGACCCTGACCGACGTGACCGCCGGCCACCACATGCTGAAATACTACGCGACCAATAAAGACGGCACGATGTTCGCGCAGGACGTGCTGAACCTGATGCTGGAAAGCGATGCAGCCGCGGACAGCACCGGTCACCACGACTTTACCTTCCCGGACAATATCGCGTCTTACAAGGCAGGTACCGTGGTGCTTCTGCCTAAAGACGGTAAGACCTACGAATGTAAGCCTTTCCCGTACAGCGGCTACTGCGTACAGTACAGCCCAACCGCAAACCAGTATGAGCCAGGCGTTGGCGCACACTGGAAAGAGGCGTGGGTTCTGAAGAACTGAGTAGCCTTTACGCCCGGCGGCACTTCGTTTGCCGGGCCTACACGCCACCGGGCATGTGTGTTACTGATTCCGCGTGGCGCGTAGCAGCGTCTCCAGCGGATAGACCGCTGCAATCACCACTTCGTCCTGAATCTTCGCCGCGCTGTCCAGCTCGCTCTGGATCGAGGCTATCTCTTTGTCGTCCAGCGTCCCCTGACGCGCCACCAGATCCGTCAGCCTCAGGCCAATCGAGGCCAGCTTATCCACCTCCTGAATCACCGGCTTAATGGCCTTCAGCTGATAGCTGTTTTCGCTCAAGGCCAGCACGTCGCTGGTGTTGTTCTGCCAGCGGTTAAAGACGTGGCGCAGCGCCTCGGCGCTTTCCGTGTCTTCCGCGTCGCTGACCAGACGGTCGGCCCATTTATTCATCTGACGCACGGTAGCACTTTCAGCGTTTAGCGCGTCCGCGAGCCGGTTAAGCGGCTCGAACTGATGATAGTTTCCAGCCTGGAACTTGAGATGCTGGCGGGTGTAATACTGCGCCGGCTCGAGCGCCTGGGCGAGGATTTGCAGCGGCAGGGTATCCGCATTATTTGCCAGCCGCGTGAACTGTACCTGCTGCTGGGTATGCTGCTGTAGCCCAACCGACACCGTGGACCAGCTGTCCATCGCCTGTAGCCGGGTATACATGTTGTCGACGTCGTTCACGTCCTTCGCCGACCATAGCCGCTCCGCCACCGCAAAGGCGCGCGGCCACAGGCGGATATCCAGCACCGGCGCGACCACGTTTTCCGCCCACAGCGCGGCTTCGCCGCCGAGCAGGTTGGCCTCGTTCGCCGGGTCCGGCACCACGGGCGGTATGCCTTTTGGCACCTCGTCCAGACGCGTTCCGTCAATCGGGTAGCGGGCGTTGCCCACCAGGAAATAACCGTTGAGCTTATCGTTCGCAACTGAAACGACCGGGCGCGTTTCACCCATCCAGGTGTCAACGGTAAACGTCACCTGGTTGTCGCCTCGCCACTGAATGTTATTCACCGCCCGACGCGATTTCCCGGCAAAATCAATAAATCCGCGCCATCCGGCGTCGCCTTTCACCAGCGTAAAGCTGCCTTCCACCGGCTTGCCCTTCAGGCGCGGCATGGAGAAAGTCCAGCTCTGTGCGCTGTCGGTGTCCGCTATCACATCCACGCCGTTTAAGCCCTGCGGCACAATTTCGTTGCGGTAGTGATAGGCGGTGGACTGCGGCTGGTCGAGATAGAAGCCGGTTGAGAGAATGCCCTTATAGCCGTTCTGCGCCACCTGCCCCAGTGCGTCCTGCCCCTGCCAGGACTGGATCAGAATGCTTTTCGGCAGATCGGGATGGTAGATCTCATCCCAGCCGACCATCTGCCGATGGTGCTTCTCAAGGATCGTCTCCAGCTTGCGGTTGAAATACGCCTGCAACGCGTGGCTGTCCGCCAGTTTGTTGTCGCGCATAAATCTCTGAATCGCCGCGTTCGCTTTCCACTGGCTGTCGTCCACTTCATCGCCGCCGATATGCAGATACGGATCGGGGAAGATCGCCGCCAGTTCGCTGACCATCGCGTCGGCAAAGGTGTAAGTCGCCTCTTTGGTGGGATCCAGCACCGGCTTCAGCACGCCCCAGTGGCGCTCCATGGCGTACGGCCCCGGCGCGCTCATCAGTTCCGGATAGGCGACGGCAATCGCTGAGGCGTGGCCCGGCATATCGATCTCCGGCACCACGCGTATGCCGCGTTCGGCAGCGTAACGCACAATCTCGCGCATCTGCTCAGGGGTGTAGAACAGCCCGTCGCTGGCAAGCTGGGTTAATTTTGGATAACGCTTCGAGGTAAAGCGCCAGCCCTGATCGTCAGTCAGATGCCAGTGCAGAACGTTGAGCTTAGCCGCGGCCATACCGTCGATCTGGCGTTTGATATCGGGTAACGGGATGAAATGGCGCGCCGAATCGAGCAGCAGCCCGCGCCACGGAAAGCGCGGCGAATCTTCGATGGTAACCCACGGAATCGAAGTGTTTTCGGCACCGTTCTGCATCAGCTGGAGCAAGGTTTCCATCGCGCGCAATGCGCCAAAGCGGGTGTTGGCGGAGATGTTCACGCCGTTGGCATCGACCTTCAGGGTATAGCTTTCATCGCTGTCCGGCAGCGGCTGCGGCTTCACCTTTCTGGCGATGGCGATGCGGATGGTCGGCTTGTCAGGTTTTTCGGCCTGCGGCTGTAGCGTCCAGCCGGTTTGCAGCGCAATGCGCTGGCGCAGGCGGTTGACCGCATCCCCCAGATCGTCGCCGCTGACGCTCACGGAGAGTTGATTGTTAAGCACCAGCGCGCCCTGAGTCGTCGGGCGTTCAACCTTCGCAGGCCAGGGCATCAGGGGAAGGTCGCCTGCCGGCGCGGCAAAAGCGGAGGCGCCGAGCATAAGCCCGGCGGTTAAGAGACTGTACCGTAACATGAATGTTCCTTATCTGACGGGCCAAATACAGGCAAAACATTCTGTTAACATGCGTACAAATTGTCGTCAAGCGAATGCGCCGACGGAGATCACAGGTTGTTGAATTTGGGAGGAAAGCCAGATGCCGGGTGGCGGCTTCGCCTTACCCGGCCTACGTCTGGATTGTGGCAAAATGAGCTTACTGCCACCCATATCGACGCGCATAGAATCCTTTCACCATCTGCGTCAGCACCATATAGCCCGCGAGGATCGCCACCAGCCACGGGAAGTAGCTCAGCGGCAGCGCCTGAAGTTGCAGGTAACCTGCAAGAGGCGAGAACGGCAGCGCGATCCCGAGCGCCATCACAATGCCCGTCATCACAATCAGCGGCCACGCGGCGCGGCTCTGGATAAACGGAATGCGGCGGGTGCGGATCATGTGCACAATCAGCGTCTGGGACAGCAGCCCTACCACGAACCAGCCGGACTGGAACAGTGTCTGGTGTTCCGGCGTGTTGGCGTGGAACACAAACCACATCAGGCAGAAGGTCAGAATGTCGAAGATGGAGCTGATCGGCCCAAAGAACAGCATAAAGCGCCCCAGATCGGCGGGGTTCCAGCGCTGCGGCTTCTGGATCTGCTCGTCGTCCACGTTATCAAACGGGATCGCTACCTGAGAGACATCGTACATCAGGTTCTGGATCAGCAGGTGCAGCGGCAGCATCGGCAGGAACGGCAGAAACGCGCTCGCCACCAGCACGCTGAAGACGTTACCGAAGTTGGAGCTGGCGGTCATTTTGATGTACTTCAGCATGTTGGCGAAGGTGCGACGCCCTTCGATGACGCCCTCCTCCAGCACCATCAGGCTCTTTTCCAGCAGGATGATATCCGCCGCCTCGCGGGCAATATCCACCGCGCCGTCCACGGAGATGCCGATATCCGCCGCACGCAGCGCCGGCGCATCGTTGATGCCGTCGCCCATAAAGCCCACCACGTGCCCTTCACGACGCAGCAGCGTCACGATGCGCTCTTTGTGCATCGGCGTCAGGCGGGCAAACAGCGTCGTGCGCTGGGCAAGCTGCGCCAGTTCGTCGTCAGAAAGCGTTTCGATGTCGCTCCCCACCACCACGTCGCCCGCGTCCAGCCCCACTTCGGAGCACACTTTGGCCGCCACCAGCTCGCTGTCGCCGGTCAGGATTTTGACGGTAATACCGCTCGCCTTCAGCGCCTTCAGCGCGGGGGCGGTGGTCTCTTTCGGCGGATCGAGGAAGGCGATGTAACCTTCGAGGATCAGGTCGGATTCGTCGATACGCTGATAGTCACCCTCGCGCGCGGGCAGGAATTTGCTCGCCACCGCCACCACGCGCAGCCCCTGACGGTTCAGGCTATCGGTGACGCGCTTGATGCGGCGCAGCATGGTGTCGTCCAGCGGCACGATCTCCCCGTTGTGGCGCACCTGCGTTGAAACGTTCAGGATCTCCTGCAACGCCCCCTTGCAGATCAGCTGATGCACGTCCGGCTGCTCGCTCACCACCACCGACATGCGGCGGCGCTCAAAGTCGAACGGGATTTCGTCCACCTTCTGCCAGCGGCCAGAGAGCATGCGGGCAGACTCTTCATCCACGCCTTCCAGCACCGCCACGTCGAGCAGGTTTTTCAGCCCGGTCTGGTAATGGCTGTTCAGCCACGCGCTGTACAGCACGCGCTCGCTGGTCTTCCCGGCAATATCGGTGTGATTCTCCAGCACGATTTTGTCCTGGGTCAGGGTGCCGGTTTTATCGGTGCAGAGAATGTCCATCGCGCCAAAGTTCTGGATAGCGTCGAGGTGTTTGACGATCACCTTTTGTTTAGAGAGTTTGACCGCCCCGCGCGCCAGCGTGGAGGTCACGATCATCGGCAGCATTTCCGGCGTCAGGCCGACGGCCACGGAGAGCGCGAACAGCGCCGCTTCCCACCAGTCGCCTTTGGTGTAGCCGTTGATCAGCAGGACAATCGGCGTCATGACCATCATAAAGCGGATCAGCAGCATGCTGACGCGGCCAATGCCTTTCTGGAACGCATTCGGCTCGCTCTCCTGCTCGCTGACGCGCCCGGCCAGCTGCCCAAACCAGGTGTTGCCGCCGGTGGCGGTGACAATCGCCTGCGCCGTGCCGCTGACCACCGTGGTGCCCATAAAGCACAGGGTGTCGCACTCGAGCGGGTTCATCTGCTGCGGGTCGCGGGTCCGCGCGACCTTCTCCACGGGCAGGGATTCACCGGTCAGTGAGGCCTGAGCGACGAACAGATCCCGCGCCTGGATGACGCGTAAATCCGCCGGGATCATGTCTCCCGCCGCCAGCTTCACCAGGTCGCCCGGTACCAGCTGGTCAATGGGCAGCTCAACCCAGGCGCTTTCGCCGAGATCGTTAATCACGCGCGAGACGGTCGCGGTATTGCTGACCATCGCCTTCAGGGCGTCTGCCGCTTTGGTGGAGCGCGCTTCCTGAATAAAGTTAAGCAGCGTGGAGATGCCCACCATCAGGGCGATCACGCCTGCGGCAAACAGATCTTCAGTGGCGTAAGAGATAATCCCGAGCACCGTCAGCAGCAGGTTGAACGGGTTGCGATAGCAGAGCCACAGGTGGACCCACCAGGGAGAGGGTTTCTGCGCCGGGATTTGGTTGTCGCCATGTTCCGCGCGGCTTTTTAACACTTCTTGCGCGTTCAGCCCTTCCGGGTGGCCGCCAAAGGCGCGCCAGACTTCGTTTTCATCCATCGCCGCCACGTTCAGGCAGCGCTCGGTCAGGGAGGCGGGAATCACCGCTCCCGCCATGGTGTTGGCATTTGGCAGCGGATCGCGCGCAATCAGGCGGCGTGGCAGATGGCGGCTCAGCTGCGTAAACAGCTGCCGGGTGATATTTTTCAGCATAGTCATTCCCCCGCATCCGCAAAGGCGGACGCAGTCTTTCCCGCAGGCGTGGCAAAGCCTTACCTGTCAGGCACTTAATTTAACAAGCAGGAACGTATGAACGTTGCTGCCTCACGCCGGTGAGACAGCAAAAGGCTGCCTTACCGGAAAGAAGGTTTTCTCCTGGTCAGGAGAGGTACGGGATCGGGATCCATGTGGCCTCCGGTGAGTAAAAGTAGGGTGTCGGCACGCAGTATAGAGATTTATCCATACCGTTTGTGGCTAATCGGGCGGTATTATAACGCTCTGCAAATAAACCAAACGTAAACCAGACTTTGCCCATAGCGAATTCGCAGGATAGCATTAGGCTCAATTGACTATTTTATCGTTGTTACAGGGAATACAGCATGCAGAACCGCCTTACGATTAAAGATATCGCGCGTTTAAGCGGCGTGGGGAAATCGACCGTCTCACGCGTGCTGAACAACGAAAGCGGTGTCAGCGAGCGCACCCGCGAGCGCGTCGAGGCGGTGATGAATCAGCACGGTTTTTCCCCTTCCCGCTCCGCGCGCGCCATGCGCGGGCAGAGCGATAAAGTGGTCGCCATTATTGTCTCGCGTCTGGATTCCCTCTCCGAAAACCTCGCCGTGCAGACCATGCTTCCCGCCTTTTACGAGCAGGGCTACGATCCGATCATGATGGAGAGCCAGTTCTCCGCGCAAATGGTGGAGGAGCATCTGGGTATGCTTCAGCGCCGCAACATTGACGGCGTGGTGTTGTTCGGGTTTACCGGCCTGAAAGAGGACGTGCTGAAGCCCTGGCAGCCGTCGCTGGTGCTGCTGGCGCGCGACGCCAGCGGGTTTGCCTCCGTTTGTTATGATGACGAAGGAGCGATAGTGATCCTGATGCAGCGCCTGTATGAACAGGGCCATCGGCATATCAGCTATCTCGGCGTGCCGCATGCCGACGTCACCACCGGCAAGCGTCGCCATGAAGCGTATCTGGCGTTTTGTAAAATAAACAACCTCCCTGCCGTGGCCGCGCTGCCGGGGCTGGGCATGAAGCAGGGATATGAGCAGGTCGCCAGCGTGCTAACCCCGCACACCACCGCCCTGGTGTGCGCCACGGATACCCTTGCATTAGGCGCGAGCAAATATTTGCAGGAGCAGCGCATCGGGGAGCTGCAATTAGCGAGCGTGGGAAACACGCCGCTGATGAAGTTCTTACACCCGGAGATTATCAGCGTTGATCCCGGCTACGGCGAGTCTGGCCGTCAGGCTGCCGCGCAGCTGATCGAGCAGATCAATGGTCGTGCAGAGCCACGTCAGATCGTTATTCCTGCCCACCTCTCATAACCTTCTTGAATGGATTATTGTGATCTCCGCCCGATTTCGGGAACGTTCCCATTTTCGCCGTCACGCTGAAAGAGTAGGCTTGCGCTCAGGTCATTACCCCTATCAACCGGTCATGAGGTTTCATGATGAGTAAAGTCAAACAAGCAGATATCGATCGGCTTATCGTCCTGGTCGGCGGACGCGAAAACATCGCCACCGTCAGCCACTGCATTACCCGCCTGCGCTTCGTGCTGAACGATCCGGCTAAGGCCGATCCGAAGGCCATTGAAGAGCTCAAGATGGTTAAAGGCTGCTTCACCAACGCCGGGCAATTCCAGGTGGTGATTGGTACCGAAGTGGGCGATTACTATCAGGCTCTGCTGGCGACTACCGGGCACGCTTCCGCCGATAAGGAGCAGGCGAAGAAGGCGGCGCGCCAGAATATGAAATGGCACGAGCAGTTGATTTCCCACTTCGCGGAGATCTTTTTCCCACTGCTGCCGGCGCTGATCAGCGGGGGCTTAATTCTCGGCTTCCGTAATGTCATCGGCGACGTGCCGATGAGCGACGGCAAAACCCTGGCGCAGATGTACCCGGCGCTGCAAAGCATCTATGACTTCCTGTGGCTGATTGGCGAGGCGATCTTCTTCTATCTGCCGGTCGGGATTTGCTGGTCGGCGGTGCGCAAGATGGGCGGCACGCCGATTCTGGGCATCGTGCTGGGCGTTACGCTGGTCTCTCCGCAGTTAATGAACGCTTACTTACTTGGTCAGCAGGTGCCGGAGGTGTGGAACTTTGGCCTGTTTAGCATCGCCAAGGTGGGCTATCAGGCGCAGGTGATCCCGGCCCTGCTGGCGGGCCTGGCGCTGGGCTTTATTGAAACGCGCCTGAAGCGCATCGTGCCGGATTACCTCTATCTGGTGGTGGTCCCGGTCTGCTCGCTGATCCTGGCAGTGTTCCTGGCGCATGCCTTTATCGGTCCGTTTGGCCGCATGATTGGCGACGGCGTGGCCTTCGCGGTCCGTCACCTGATGACCGGCAGCTTCGCGCCAATCGGTGCCGCGCTGTTCGGCTTCCTGTACGCTCCGCTGGTGATCACCGGCGTACACCAGACCACGCTGGCCATCGATATGCAGATGATTCAAAGCCTCGGCGGTACGCCGGTCTGGCCGATTATCGCCCTGTCTAATATCGCGCAGGCGTCTGCGGTCACCGGCATCATCATCGTCAGCCGCAAGCACAACGAGCGTGAGATTTCCGTTCCGGCGGCTATTTCCGCCTACCTCGGCGTCACCGAACCGGCGATGTACGGCATCAACCTGAAGTACCGCTTCCCGATGCTCTGCGCGATGATCGGCTCTGGTCTGGCGGGCCTGCTGTGCGGTCTGAATAGCGTGATGGCGAACGGAATTGGCGTCGGCGGCCTGCCGGGTATCCTCTCCATTCAGCCCGCTTTCTGGCAGGTATTTGCGCTGGCCATGGCGGTGGCGATTATCATCCCAATGGTGCTGACCACCGTGGTTTACCAGCGTAAGTTCCGTCAGGGCACGTTGCAGATTGTTTAATTCCCTCTTTCGGGGCGCAGTTGCGTCCCTTCGCATTTGCAGGAAAGCACTATGAATACCCTTCCTCACTGGTGGCAGAACGGCGTTATCTATCAGATTTACCCAAAGAGTTTTCAGGACACGACCGGCAGCGGCACGGGCGATCTGCGCGGCGTGACGCAGCGCCTGGACTACCTGAAAACCCTCGGCATTGACGCCATCTGGCTGACGCCGTTCTACATCTCCCCGCAGGTGGATAACGGTTACGACGTGGCGAACTACACCGCCATCGACCCGACCTACGGCACGCTGGACGACTTTGACGAGCTGGTTGCCGAGGCGCACGATCGCGGCATCCGCATCGTGCTGGATATGGTCTTTAACCATACCTCCACGCAGCACGCCTGGTTCCGCGAATCGCTGAACAAAGAGAGTCCGTACCGCCAGTTTTACATCTGGCGCGACGGCACGCCGGACGTGCTTCCCAACAACTGGCGCTCGAAATTTGGCGGCAACGCCTGGCGCTGGCACGCCGAAAGCGAGCAGTATTATCTGCATCTCTTCGCGCCGGAGCAGGCGGATCTCAACTGGGAAAACCCGGCGGTGCGTGCCGAGCTGAAAAAAGTGTGCGAGTTCTGGGCCGATCGCGGCGTGGACGGTTTGCGTCTCGACGTCATCAACCTGATTTCGAAAGATCAGACCTTCCCGGACGATCCCTTCGGCGATGGTCGTCGCTTCTACACCGACGGGCCGCGCATTCACGAATATCTTCAGGAGATGAGCCGCGACGTCTTTACCCCGCGCAACCTGATGACGGTGGGCGAGATGTCTTCCACCTCGCTGGAGAACTGCCAGCAGTACGCGGCGCTCGACGGGCGCGAGCTGTCGATGACCTTTAACTTCCACCACCTGAAGGTGGACTATCCCGGCGGCGAAAAGTGGACGCTGGCGAAGCCGGACTTCGTGGCGCTGAAAACCCTCTTCCACCACTGGCAGCAGGGAATGCACAACAAAGCCTGGAACGCGCTATTCTGGTGTAACCACGATCAGCCGCGCATCGTGTCGCGTTTTGGCGACGAAGGTGAACACCGCGTGGCGGCGGCGAAAATGCTCGGCATGGTGCTGCACGGCATGCAGGGCACGCCGTACATCTATCAGGGTGAAGAGCTGGGTATGACCAACCCGCACTTCAGCCGCATCACCGACTACCGCGACGTGGAGAGCCTGAACATGTTCGCCGAACAGCGGGCTAACGGCCGCGATACCGATGAACTCCTGGCGATTCTGGCGAGTAAATCCCGGGATAATGGCCGTACGCCGATGCAGTGGGATGCCTCGCACGGCGCGGGCTTTACCGCAGGCGAACCGTGGATTGGCGTCTGTGATAATTACGAAACGGTGAACGCCCGCGCGGCGCTGGACGACCCCGGTTCGGTGTTCTACACCTATCAGTCGCTGATTCGCCTGCGCAAATCTCTGTCGGTGCTGACGTGGGGGGATTATGAGGATCTCCTGCCTGAGCACCCTTCCCTGTGGTGCTATCGCCGCCAGTGGCAGGGGCAAACGCTGATGGTGGTGGCGAACCTGAGCCGCGAGCGCCAGCAGTGGCAGCCGGCCCCGGTAGAGGGAGCATGGCGGGTGGCGCTCAGTAACTATGAAGAGGTTCCCTCCCGACCCGATACGCTGCAACTGCGCCCGTTTGAAGCCATCTGGTGGGTGCAGGAATAAATATCAGGAGGGACAGCATGCTGTCTCTCTTTTTTTATGTTTAGCGATACGCTAAATGTACGACGATAGCTTTTACATCATGGCGTGCCAAAAATAAAAATAGCCCTGCTAATTAATAACCTCGGCAGGACATGATGAAAAAGACAATTATTAAAGCAACGTGTATTAGCGCATTATTATTGAGCACACAGGGATGGTGCGGAAATACGTCCGTCGACCTTCGCTTTGGCCATAATACGCGCTCTGACGTAAATGATTCACGTATTAAGGTTATGCATCAGGCGGATAACGGTTTTTACTTTTCCGTTGAAGCTGCACAAAACCACAACGATACCTTTTTTGGT
This sequence comes from Enterobacter cloacae complex sp. P24RS, assembly GCF_014982165.1. NCBI lineage: Bacteria > Pseudomonadati > Pseudomonadota > Gammaproteobacteria > Enterobacterales > Enterobacteriaceae > Enterobacter > Enterobacter cloacae complex sp. P24RS. The sequence continues at coordinate 118,713 of NZ_JADCKU010000013.1, read as the reverse complement.
GATACCGACCGAAATAACCCTGATGACAAAGGATTAACGGAGGCGGCACAGGAGATTGAAACGCGCTGGCGCTTCAATCTGGGCAATGGCTTTGCCGTTGCGCCTGGCATGGTGACGGTTTTCACCCCCAGTAATACCCACTATCGTCCCTTCATTCAGGGCTGGAAAGCGTTCGATAACGGTCTGAACCTCTCTGCCCGCTATCGTTATAACACCATCAATGACGCGCACAGCGACAAAGAACTCGACGGCAGCGGCTATACCCGCCGTCAGTCACACCAGTTCGACATTTGGTTCGCCTATAACATTGGCAAATTCGGTATGTCCTATAACCCACGCTTCCGCTGGCAGGATAACGTCGATCAGGGAACCGGGGATGACACCTACTGGGAGCATACCGTCGCGTTCAACTACAGCCTTGACGACGGCTGGACGCCTTACGTTGAGCTGGTGTCACTGGATAAAACCTATATCAACAATGACGGCAACCATGAAAATGATTATGCCGTACGTCTGGGGATAGTGAAGCAACTCTGACGGCCCGACTACACCGTATCGTGCTGTAGCAACCTACAGCCGATACGGTCCACGGCGCTTAACAGTTCAAGCTGTCCTTCCCGCTGATACAGCGATACCGCGTTAATGTCGATAACTAGCGGCCAGCATAGCGATGAGATCGCCGCCAGCGTCGACCCCTCGCGGGTAATCGCAATAATCTTTAACCCTTTTCGCAGCGCGTTACGCGCCATTTCAATCAGCGACTGCGTCTCCCCGGATTTACTGATCAGTACCAGCGTCCCCTTCGATACCCGTGTCAGCTGGTGCATATCATTCAAAATGAGGTGCGGCAGACTCGCCAGGGATAAAAAACGCGACAGGTAGTTGAGGCTGGTGAGTGAAGCACCGCGCGCGTACAGATAAATATGGCTGGAATGGGTAAGCAGCCTTGACACCTCCGCCACAATATCGTCCGCGTGCGGCCCAGCGTCGGGGGCGGCAGGCGCTGGGGTAAAATGATCGCGTAAAAAACGATACCGAAGCTCGGTATAGCTTTTATAGCCCATTTTTTTACACACTCGATTAACGGATGTTGTCGTTGTAAAGGTATCCCGGGCAATCTCTTTTGCCGATATATTAGAAATATTAGACGCATGATACTGAATGTATTCAAATATCAAACGTTCACTTCCCTGAAATGAATTCATATATTACACCCTGTTTAATCCCGGCATGATATTAACATAACAGAAAAATAGCCTCTGGAAGACGCTTCACATAATGCAGCGTCGCGTATCACGATACGTAATTAGTATTAGCAAACATTAAAAACTGTTTTAGGTTCTCTTTATACTTTCCCGGTTTTCACATCCAGGGAATTATGACAATGACGAAACAAAAAGTTGTCGCGGTGACGGCCTGCCCGACAGGTATCGCACACACCTTCATGGCGGCGAATAAAATTATTGCATGGGCTAAAGAACACAATATTGAGGTTAAGGTCGAAACGCAGGGCAGCGACGGCGTAAAAAATCGCTTAACAAAACAGGATATCGCCTCCGCCACGGCCATTATTCTGGCCACCGACGTTCCCATTCAGGATGCCGAGCGTTTTGAAAACATTCCCCATCTTCAGACCCGCACGCAAGCGCTGATCAAGCATACCGATCGCTATCTGCGTCAGGCGCTGGCCATGGAAAAAAACGTCACCGCCTCCTCCGTAGCAGACGACGACGAGCGCCAGCAGTCGGCTTACCAGATTTTTATCGGCCATATTATGGCGGCCATCAGCTATATGCTGCCGGTCGTGGTCATGGGCGGGCTGATGATGGCAACGGCCAAAATCACCGGCCAGTTTATCAACATCGATCATTCGCCGTTCAGCGTGCTGGATAAAGTGGGCTTTATGACCATTAAGTTCATGTATCCGGTTTTCGCCATGTACCTGGCATTTTCCATTGCCGGCAAACCGGCGCTGATCCCCGGACTTATCGGCGGCATCATGTCAGACGAGGTCTACAAACGCTTCTTTGATATCGAAGGCTTTATGCCGTCCGGCTTTTTCGGCGCGATCGGCATTGGCTTTTTTGTGGGCTATCTGGTGCGCTGGCTGAATGATTCCATTCACGTCCGCCAGCAGCTCACCACCATCAAGACCATGCTGGTCGTCCCGCTCATCACCGGCATTACGCTGGTGATGGTCATGGAATATTTGATTAACCCGATTTTTGGCTCGCTTAACCAGCTGATGGTGGTCTTTTTTACCTCGGCAGGTGACACCGGGCGCGGATTCTATTCCGCGATGATCGCCGCAGGCACCGCGTTCGACCTGGGCGGCCCGGTCAATAAGGCGGCGGGTTCAGTCGCGCTCGGCCTGAATGGCATGAGCGAGACGTTTGATTTAACCGCCCGCGAACTCTCCATCGTGATCCCCTCCATTGGCGTCGGCTTTGCCGCTTTTCTTAACGGCCGCTTTGGGCTACCGGATGTCTTTAGCCAGGAAGAGAAAACCGTTGGCAGCACCTCGTTATTGCTGGGCGTGATTGGGATCTCGGAAGGCGCTATCCCGTTCATCCTGAAAAACCCACGCCTGATCCCGGTGTTCATGACCGGTGCCGTCGCCGGCGCGCTGGTCGCCATCACCCTTGGCGTGAAGCAGACGCTGCCGCTGCCGGCCATCTGGGGCTGGCCGCTGGCGACTAATGTGGCGGGCTACCTGGCGAGCGTCTTTACTGGCGCACTGATTTGCGCTCTGGGCGTGCTCTATGTCAGCCCAAAGAACGCCAGCTAAGGGGAAGGTCATGAATCAGATCCACGTCATTGCCCATACGCACTGGGATCAGGAGTGGTATTTCACCCGTCAGGACAGCATGGTGCTGGCGTCATATAACTTTGCGGACGTCATCGACACGCTGGAGCAGGACCCCGCTTACAGCTGCTACCACCTTGACGGGCAGATGGCGGTAGTGGAGGATTTTCTCGCCATCAATCCCGATTATCGCGCCAGGCTGGAAAAACTGGTCAAAGAAAAAAGGATCTTTGTAGGGCCGTGGTATACCCAGACGGACACCTACAACGTGCATGGCGAATCCATTATTCGCAATCTCAAGTACGGCATCTTCGCCGCCCGTAAGCTGGGGCATGCCATGCAGGTTGGGTATCTTCCGGACACCTTCGGCCACAATGCGCAAATGCCCACGATTTTGCAGGGCTGCAATATCGACAACATCGTCTTCTGGCGCGGCATCGATCACGACAGACAGGCGAAAAGCAGCCAGTTCCTGTGGCGGGCGCCGTCAGGTGCGACCGTTATCGCCTGCGCGATGGCATTCGGTTACGGCGCGGCTAAAAACATCTCTTCAGAAGCGGGTCATTTGCAGGGAAAAATCTTCCCGATGGTCAATCTCCTGCGCTCGCGGGCCGGAATAAATGACCTGCTGCTGCCCTGTGGCGGCGATCAGGTCAGTATCGACCCGGCGCTGCCGAAAATCCTACAGATCGCCAGCGCACGCTCCCCCAATGAAGACCGGTACGTTATCAGTTCGCTGGAGCGCTACGTCGACATTCTGCGCGCGCAGCGTGAACAGTTTGAACGCTGGGAAGGAGAGCTGAAATCGCCGCGCTATACCCGCATCCATAAAACGATCGGCTCCGTGCGCTACGACATCAAAAAGAAAAATGATGATGTTGAGCAGTTCATCCTGCGACAGCTGGAGCCGACAATCGCCATGGCGCGTCATCAGGGGCTTCCGGTGAACCTCTCGGTGATCGATACGCTCTGGAAGAAGCTGTTGCGAAGCCATGCCCACGACTCTATCGGCGGCTGTAATAGCGATACCACCAACCGCGACATTCTGCATCGGCTGGAGCAAACCGAACAGCTGTGCCACAGCCTGTGGAACCTGGTGGTAAAAACCCTGAGCGTCACCTGCGCTCGGGAAGGCGATCTGCTGATTTTCAACCCGCTGGGCACCCCAACGCGACGCGTGGTGATAACCACACTCTATAGCCGGGCTGAAAATATCGCCCTGAAATATCAGGGGCAGTCTATCCCCTTCGACGTCCTCAAAAGAGACATTCTGCCAGGCGGAACGGCAGTCTCTCTTAACGCCGAAGGCGAATGTGAAACGCCCCTTCCCCCTTATTATCGCTGGCACGTTGCTGTGAAAACACCGGTTCTGCCGCCGGTCGGCTATCTCAGCATTAACGTTGAAGATGACCCGGCGCCTTTCCGGCAGCCTGAACAGACAACGGGCAGCGAGATAGAGAATGCGCATTATCGATTAACGCTGGCCGACGGAACGCTCACTCTGCACGACAAACGCAGCGGCAGATGCATCCCCTCGTTCTTTACCCTTGAAGACTGTGCGGATGCGGGCGACAGCTACGATTTCTCACCGCTCGCGGGCGATACACCGACGCGATGCGACCATTTCACGCTTGTCGACTGCCTGAAAACGCCGCTTATCGAAAAGCTGATCGTTGAAGCCACCCTGTTTCTTCCGCCGGATCTCGCCGGACGCCAGGGTACTGTCCGAACGCCGTTATCCCTTCGTCTGGAGTGCACATTACGCGAAGACGATCCGAACCTGTATGTGGACAGCTCGCTGGAAAACAACCACTGCGATCACCGGCTACGTTTACTGATCGGCAGCGATATTCACACCCGGCACGCTATCGCCTCGCAGCCCTTCGCGTTAATCCAGCGCGAAACGGGGTATGACGAAGAAGACTGGCGAGAACACTATCGCGAAATGCCCGTGGATATCGAAACCACCGAAGGCATTATTGCTGTTGCGGAAGCGGGCAAAGCGCTGGTGGTGAATAGCCGCGGCATGAAGGAATTTCAGATAATCGGCAGCGCGCCGGCCGCTATTGCCCTGACGTTGTTTAAATCCACGGGCGTGCTCGGGCGCAACGATCTCGAATGGCGACCGGGCCGGGCGTCCGGCATCAATAATACGGTGGTCGAGACCCCCGATGCGCAGCTGCTGAAACCGTTGTGCTTCTCGTTCACCGTCGCGCTGGCCGTCAGCGCCGATCATCTCACGCTTCGCCAGCTGGAAAACCAGGCTGCGGGACAGCCTTTCACCTATCAGCGGCAAACGCTGCATACGCTCGATCACCGCCTTGAGCGCTTTTCGTTGCGTCTGCCCGACCGCAGGCTTCCGGCAGAATTCTCATTATTGAGCCTGCCGGAGCCGCTCATTCTCTCTGCCCTGCCCCATGCGCAGCAGGCCTCTGGCACGGTCGTCCGGGTGTTTAACGCTGGCACGCAGCCGGTTCCCGTCCCGACAAGTCTGGCGGGGCTTCGTCAGATCAACTATCTGGAAGAGCCCGTGCAACCGGTAACGGCGATTTCACCTTCCGCGACATGCGATTTTTTGATTGAGGCTTAATATGAACTTGCTTGCATTGACGCACCCCGATCTGGTTTTTATCAATCCGCCGCACCGTACGCCTGAAGCGCTGATCCGCTGGCTGACCGAGCCGCTCGCCAGGCAAAAAATCATTAACGATGAAGCGGCATTTATCCAGAGCGTTTTACAACGCGAAAGTGAAGGCCCTACCGCGCTGGGCGAGGCGCTCGCTGTCCCTCACGGAAAAGCCGAGACGGTGCAGCAGGCGGCGTTTTGTCTGGCGCTCTTTGACGACCCGATAAGCTGGCCGGGCCTGGAAGGTGATGAAGCGGTGAGAATGGTCTTTCTGCTCGCCATTCCGCCAGCGGAAGCAGGCAGTACCCATATGCAGCTGCTGACGTCGCTCACCAGCCTGCTGACGGAAGACCGGGTGCGGGAGCGGCTTCTGGCGGCACGCACCCGGGAAGAGGCATTGTCCGTCCTGAATGCTGAAGAACCGCCAGAACAGGACGATGGCCCCGATCGCTCCTTTCTCATCCCCGTGGTGCTGGGCAGTATCGCTACCGCAGCCTTTTTACAGGCAGGGTTGAGCTGGATCTGCGGGGCGAGTTAAACGTGAAGCGCTCAGCACACGCCGTGCTGAGCGCTTGTTTTTGTTGAATAATTAATCAGATTTTTCCTGCACGTATTTACAATTGCTCCAGCGCCCGCCGTTTGTACTCTCGTCTTTTTACTTTGTTCTGAATCAAAAAAATCGCAAACATGTTTGATGCAAATCACTATATGTAGCACTTAAAATGCCTCCCAACCCAACATATTGTATCTATCGTCTACAATTCCAACAACAAGACGGCGCTTACGCTGGCCGGAATTGTGGATAACACACGCTGGGAACGCGGGAAGCCTTCGGCGCGGCGGGAAATACGCCCGGTGAATACTTCCCCACCTTTGTGGATAACCTGTTTTTAAAATGGAGTGATCATGACACCGCATGTGATGAAACGTGATGGCTGTAAAGTGCCGTTTAAATCAGAGCGCATTCAGGAAGCCATCCTGCGTGCAGCTAAAGCAGCGGGAGTCGATGACGCAGATTACTGCGCCACCGTCGCAGAAGTCGTTAGCAGCCAGATGCATGAACGCAGCCAGGTCGATATCAACGAGATCCAGACCGCGGTGGAGAACCAGCTGATGGCGGGGCCATACAAGCAGCTGGCGCGTGCCTACATTGAGTACCGCCACGATCGTGACGTCCAGCGTGAGAAACGCGGTCGCCTGAACCAGGAGATCCGCGGTCTGGTGGAGCAGACCAACTCTTCGCTGCTCAATGAAAATGCCAATAAAGACAGTAAAGTGATCCCGACCCAGCGCGACCTGCTGGCCGGTATCGTCGCCAAGCACTATGCCCGTCAGCATCTGCTGCCGCGCGACGTGGTCTCGGCGCACGAGCGCGGTGAGATCCACTACCACGATCTCGACTATTCGCCGTTCTTCCCGATGTTCAACTGCATGCTGATTGACCTGAAAGGTATGCTGACCCACGGCTTTAAGATGGGTAATGCCGAGATTGAACCGCCGAAGTCCATCTCTACCGCGACGGCGGTTACGGCGCAGATCATCGCCCAGGTAGCCAGCCACATTTATGGCGGGACCACCATCAACCGCATCGATGAAGTGCTGGCTCCGTTCGTGACCGAGAGCTTCAACAAGCACCGTAAGACGGCGGAAGAGTGGCAGATCCCGGACGCGGACGGCTATGCGCGTTCCCGCACCGAGAAAGAGTGCTACGACGCGTTCCAGTCGCTGGAATATGAAGTGAATACGCTGCACACCGCCAACGGGCAGACGCCGTTTGTCACCTTCGGGTTTGGCCTGGGCACCAGCTGGGAATCGCGCCTGATTCAGCAGTCTATCCTGCGCAACCGCATCTCTGGCCTCGGCAAAAACCGTAAAACCGCGGTGTTCCCGAAGCTGGTGTTCGCCATCCGCGACGGCCTGAACCACAAGTTTGGCGATCCAAACTATGACATCAAACAGCTGGCGCTGGAGTGCGCGAGCAAGCGCATGTACCCGGACATCCTGAACTACGACCAGGTGGTAAAAGTCACCGGTTCGTTTAAAACGCCTATGGGCTGCCGCAGTTTCCTCGGCGTGTACGAGGATGAAAACGGCGAGCAGATCCACGACGGGCGTAACAACCTGGGCGTGATCAGCCTTAACCTGCCGCGCATCGCCCTGGAAGCCAAAGGTAATGAAGAGGCCTTCTGGACCCTGCTGGACGAGCGCTTGCAGCTGGCACGTAAGGCGCTGATGACGCGCATCGCCCGCCTTGAAGGGGTCAAAGCCCGCGTTGCGCCCATCCTCTATATGGAAGGTGCCTGCGGCGTGCGCCTGAAAGCGGACGATGACGTGTCTGAGATCTTCAAAAACGGACGTGCGTCGATCTCTCTCGGCTATATCGGCATTCACGAAACCATCAACGCGCTGTTCGGCGACAAGCACATCTATGACAGCGAGGCCCTGCGCGAGAAAGGCATCGCGATTGTGCAGCGCCTGCGCGATGCGGTAGACCAGTGGAAAGAGGAAACCGGCTACGGTTTCAGCCTGTACAGTACGCCGAGCGAAAACCTCTGCGACCGCTTCTGCCGCCTGGATACCGCCGAATTTGGCATTGTTGAAGGGGTAACAGATAAAGGTTACTACACCAACAGCTTCCACCTCGACGTGGAGAAGAAGGTGAACCCGTACGACAAGATTGACTTTGAAGCGGCCTATCCGCCTATCGCGAACGGCGGTTTTATCTGCTACGGCGAGTATCCAAACATTCAGCACAACCTGAAGGCGCTGGAAGACGTGTGGGACTATAGCTACCAGCACGTGCCGTATTACGGGACTAACACGCCAATCGACGAGTGCTATGAGTGCGGCTTTACCGGTGAGTTTGAATGCACCAGTAAGGGCTTCACCTGCCCGAAATGCGGTAACCACGATGCGGCCCGCGTCTCCGTGACTCGCCGCGTATGCGGCTACCTCGGCAGCCCGGATGCCCGTCCGTTTAACGCCGGCAAGCAGGAAGAGGTGAAGCGCCGGGTGAAACATCTAGGGAATGGGCAGATCGGTTGAGCCACTGCCGCATTTATGCCCGGTGGCGCTACGCTTACCGGGCCTACAATTCGCACTCACTCTGTACCCGGCTTGGTTAACCGCTATGAACTACCATCAGTACTACCCCGTCGATATCGTCAACGGCCCCGGCACCCGCTGCACCCTATTCGTTTCAGGCTGCGTTCACGAGTGCCCCGGCTGCTACAACAAAAGCACCTGGCGCCTGAACTCGGGTAGGCCGTTTACCGCTGAAATGGAAGACCGCATCATCGACGACCTGAACGACACGCGCATTAAACGTCAGGGGATCTCGCTCTCCGGTGGCGATCCGCTCCATCCGCAAAACGTGCCGGATATACTGAAGCTGGTGAAGCGCATCCGCCGCGAGTGCGCGGGAAAAGATATCTGGGTCTGGACGGGATATAAGCTGGATGAGCTGAATGCGCAGCAGAAGGAAGTGGTGGATCTGATTAACGTGCTGGTGGACGGCAAGTTCGTGCAGGATTTAAAAGACCCTATGCTTATCTGGCGCGGCAGCAGCAACCAGGTTGTGCATCATCTGCGTTAAACGCTAAAGCCGTTTATTTGCATCATGATATACGGCTGATTTCTCTCTCTTTCCGATAGCGATAACAAACACCGTTACAACGTTATCCTGCACCTGATAAACCAAACGATAACCGTAGGATCTGAGTTTTATTTTGTAGCAATCCGGCAGGCCGTGCAGGCGGGCCGATTCGATTCTGGGGTTCACTAAGACGTCGGCTAGCTTCTTTTTAAACTGGCCTTTCACCGTATTGCCCAGCTTATGCCACTCCTTTAAAGCTCTCGGGTCAAATACCAGTTCATAAGTCATCCAGACTAACCTTAACGCCCTTTTGCGGATCCGCCAGCCGCTCCCGTACGGTCTGTATCAGTGCATCTTCGCTATCGCTTATGGTGACGTTTTTCACCGGCATTCGCCCCGTTTCCGCTACGTACTGAAACAGCAATCGCACGGCTTCGGTTGGGGTAATATTGAGTTTTTCCAGCACGGCATACGCCTCATTTTTGAGTTTGTCATCCAGACGGACGTTCAGCGTGGCCATTATGCCTCCAGTAAAATCGAATGTGTAATGCAGTTTAGCATTACATTCGCATTACATCGAATTCTGGATAACGCCTCTCAAAACCGGCTCAAACTCTCCATCGCCTCAGCCTTAAACGCCGCAAAATCCTCGCACTGGCACAGGCGCGCCATCGCGCGCTCGCGCAGGAAGGTGACGAAGATGTCGTAAATCGCCATTGCCTCTTCGTATTCGCTTTTGCTGATGGCGAGCAGGAAAATGACGTGCGCCGTTTCATCTCCCCACTGAATGCCCTGCGGGGCGAGCACGGTGTAGACCACCGTTTTTTGCGCCAGCAGGCCGAGGGAGTGCGGCAGCGCGATGCCGTCCCCGAGCATGGTGCTGACAATCGCTTCACGCTCGATGACCGAATCCAGAAACTCCGCGCCGACAAAGCCTTCGCCTTCAAGCTGCCCGCACAGTTCGCGGAACAGCGTTTGCCGATCAACGGGCTTGTCGAGAATGCGGAAATGGGTCGCGTCGAAGTATTTCTCCAGCATCCACGGGCGGGTGCGGTCCACCAGCACCAGCTTGCCGATCTGCTCCAGCTGATAATCGGTCGGGAACGGGGCGATTATCACCACCGGCTTGGACTTTTCGCTCACGCGAGCGGTGGAGATCACAAAGTCTTCACCGATGGCATCCGCAAGCTCGTACTCGCGCAGAGTGAGCGTGCGCGTCACCTCAATCTGCGGGTATTTACGCTGAAGTACCGCCTCGATCATGCGCACCATCGCGTTACCGGCGTCGCACACCAGCAGCACGCGCGGCTGGCGCTGGTAGCCAATGTTGTAGTGGCGCTCCAGCCCCACGCCGATGTGCAGCACCAGAAAACCAATCTCGTTCTCGCTGATCGCATACGGCGTGTATTTCCCCCAGCTCGACACCGCCGCGAGGGTCATATCCCACGCCATCGGGTAGTGCTGCTTGATGTTGTCCAGCAGCGGATTGGGGATCATGATTTGATAGCGCACGCGGGTGATCATGGTTTTGATGTGCGTGAGCAGATCCGCGTGCAGCTGCGCGTCGCTGAGAAGGTTGTAGTTATAGTGGGTGTTGATGTAGCGCAGGATATAGTTGACCAGCGCTTCGTCGTCGTCGGCGTTAATCGCGCTCGGGGCAATCTCCTGGATCTGCCGCGCCGCGATGTGCACGCACAGCCAGCTCTCTTCCGATGGCGCAAGCGCCTTGCCCGCCAGCTCCTGGATGGCTACCGCGATATCCTTCGCCGCCTCGCGCACGTTCTCTTCCACGTCTTCCGCGTGGAATTCCGGCAGCGGATACCCCTCGCTGATGCGCCGCACCGACACCGCGCAGTACAGGCGCAGGAACAGCTCGCCTTCGTCGGTCAGACGAATGTGATGGCGCGTCAGCGCATCGTGCAGCACCGGCACCATCTTTTCCGCCACGCCCGCATTCAGCGCCACGTCGGTCACCAGCGGGTTCAGGCTGTCCTGCTGCGCCAGCTCCCACAGGAGGTCGGTCAGGCAGGCGCGGATCGCCATCTCGCTGCCAAACAGCTTCATGCCGTGGCGCGGGCGGGTTTCCAGCGTCAGGTTGTAGCGATGGAACCACTCGCGCACTTCCACCATGTCGCTCTGCAAGGTGGCGCGGCTGACGAACCACTCGTCGGCCAGATCCTCCAGCTTAAGGGAAAATGCCGAGGTGAGAAAACGCACCACCAGATAGTGCACGCGCTCCGGCCCGGTTCGCGGAATGCGCAGCGCGCGCGGGTGGGAGGCCTGCAATTGTTGATAGCGCTGGGCGTCATCAATTTTAAGCTGATAGCCGCTGCCGCGGCTCAGGATAAACTGCGCCCCGTGGCCTGCCAGCAGCGCGTTAAGGGCAGTGATGTCCGCCCGGACGGTTCGCGTGGAGACCGACAGCCGCTGCGCCAGCTCGTCCTGCGGCAGCGTCTCGTTTTGCAACAGATCGAAAAGTTGCGCTAAACGTTGGTTCGGAAATCGCACGTCGTTGTCCTCTTACTGCTCAGGGTGAAATGACCATCTGGGATGGGCTGCCGACCGGGGTATAGTCTGGCTCGGCGCTCAGCTTGCCGTCCGGTGCCACGCGGAAACGGGTAATATTGTCGCTGCGCTGGTTCATGACGTACAGCCAGCGCCCCTGCTTATCGAGCGTCAGGGTGCGCGGATAGTCACCCCGCGTCCAGACATCGTCCTGATGCGTCAGCGTCCCTTCTGCCGTTACGGTAAAGTGCCCGATGCTGTTATGCAAACGGTTAGCGACATACAGCTGTTTACCATCGGCGCTTAGCGCCAGCCCGGCAGCAAAACTGGTGCCTTTGTAACCGTCCGGCAGGGCTGAAACGGTTTTACCCTCTTTTAGCCTGCCGCTGCTGTCCAGCGCATAATGGGTGAGCGTAGAGGCCTCTTCGTTAATCAGCCACAGGGCATCGCCTTTCGGCGTAAAGACGAAGTGGCGCGGGCCGGCTCCTTTCGAAGAGGCGCTGATAAACGGCGGATCGTTCGGGATCAGCTTTCCTGCTCGATCGTCAAAACGGTACTGATAGATACGATCAAGACCAAGATCGGTGGAAAAAACGTATTTCCCGCTCGGATCGGCGGCGATCATGTGCGCATGCGGGCCGTTATGATCGCTGATCGCGAAACTGCCCTCAACGGCAGCTTCCGGCTTCGCCGCGCCCGGTTCGCCCTGGACCTGATGCGTGTCCGTGGCGTCGCCCAGGCTACCGTCCGCGTTAACGGGGAGCACCGCGACGGTTCCGCTGACGTAGTTCGCTACCAGCAGATGACTGCCGTTCGGCGTCAGGGAGAGATACACCGGCCCGGCGCCGCCGGAGGCCACCTGATTCAGTTCGCTCAGCGCGCCGTCATCGCCGATGCGCAGCGCCTGCACCACGCCCTGCTCCACTTCGCTTGCCAGATACAGCGTTTTACCGTCTTGCGAAAGGGTCAACTGCGCCGCATTCGGCAGTTTGCTCACCAGCGTTTTGTTATCGAGCGCGCCGGTTTGCGGGTCAACGGTAAAACGGTACAGCCCTTCACCATTCGGATTATAGGTACCCACCCAGGCGTATTGCGTCTGGGCGACAGCGGCGGTGGCGAGCATTGAGAGTGAAGCGACGAGCAGGTTACGGGTGTGCATGGTGGCTCCTTTAGGTGTGTGCGGTGTTTCACCCCTCACCCCGGCCCTCTCCCCGAAGGGGAAAGGGTTAGGGTGAGGGGTAAGGTTTTATTCTACTTCACCAGCTTCTTCGTCATTTCCAGCAGCGTACGCACATCTTCCGGACGCGTATCACCGCTGGCTTTGTCGATAATTGAACTGTAGATGTGCGGGATGATTTTGCTCACGCCCGCGTCGAGGGCAATCTGCAAGATCGCCTCAAAGTTCTCCAGATCGATCCCCCCGGTCGGCTCCAGCCAGAAGTCGTGGCGGGCACAGGCTTCCGCCACCGCCTGGTATTCGTCACGGCACTTGAGGCCGCCCATCGGGAAGTACTTGATCGAGCTGCCGCCGAAGTCTTTCAGCAGGGCAATCGCCGTTTCAACCGGCACGATGCCGTCCGGCGCTTTGCTGCTCAGCGGGCCGGTGGAGATTTTCACCATGCCTACGGTCCCGGTCGGGGAGACCAGGCCGTTGACCACCGATTCATTCTGCCCCAGCAGCGCGCGGCTGGCGGCCACACCGGTAAAGACCTGGTTGACGTGCTGCGGCTGCACCTGGCGGGAGATTTCACTCACCATCGCCGACTGGTTCGGATCGCCCGCGCCCAGCCCCACGGAGAGCGCGTTATCAATCAGCGCCGCGTATTCACGCATATCCGCGACCGCGCTCGCCACGTCCGGGTAATTTTTGGAGAGCACGCCCACCAGCACATGACCCTCCGCCGCCTCGTAAATGGCGCTGGCGTTGGCTTTCGAGCCGCCGAGTACGTTCAGGCAGACGCGGTCACGGTAAAAATTGGGGGTCAGTTTCATGCGTTTTTCTCCTGTCCTAACACTTCGCTAATGCGGCGGTACACGATGTTCAGCTGGTCAGCGCTCACGCTGCGCACGTCCGCTTCGATAATCCCTTCGTTGGCCTTGTAGCCACGGAAGTAAATGGCGTATTCCCCCTGCTTCAGCTGGGCGACAAGGTCGCCGGTGCCAACGCCGGTGGTGGCTTCGTCAAACTTAATCTCGGTGCGGGCGATGTCGCGACCGGCGCTGTCCCAGACCACGCGCGCGGTGACGCCGTTCAGGGTGTTGAGCGCGTCGATAAACGGCGTCATCTTCGCCACCATCTCAGCACCGCTCTCTTTGGTGGCCGTCAGGTAGTGTTCGATGGCGCAGGTCAGGCCGAGGATCCCCTCTTTACCCACCTTCATGGCGCGGCCAATGCCCGCCGTCTGGCGCTTCACCCACTCAACGTACTGGGTTTTGCCGATCACTAGGCCGCTGGTTGGCCCCTCGATCGCCTTCGCGCCGCTGTAAATCACCAGATCCGCGCCGGATCGGTAGTACGCGTGCAGATCTTCTTCCGCCGCGGCATCAACGATCAGCGGCAGATCGTGTTTACGCGCCACGACCGCGGCCTGCTCGACGCTGAGCATGCTTTTCTGCACGCAGTGGTGGGACTTGATGTAGAGGATCGCCGCGGTGCGCGGGGTGATGGCCGCCGCCAGCTGGTCGGCGGAGCATTCGTTGGCGTAGCCCGCTTCCACCAGCTTGCCGCCGCCCAGCGCCACCATGGTGCCGACCGGCGCGCCAAAGTTAACGTTATGGCCTTTCGGCAGGACGATCTCGTTATTTTCAATCGGCGTTACGTGCAGGTTTTCCAGCAGCCAGTCGCTGTCTTTCACCAGCACCGCCGCCACGGACTGGGCTATGCCTGCCGACGCGCAGGAGACCACCGTCGCGCCTTCCACATCCAGCAGCTTCGCGATGTATTCCCCGGTTTTGTTAACCAGATCCTTCATCTCGAAATAGTGATTCATGCCGTCCATTGCCGCCTGCACCACCTCCGGGCGCGGCGTGGAAACGCCCAGCGCCGTCATGCGGCCAGAGGTGTTGATAACCTGCTTTAAATTATACTTCTGATAAATCGAAGGCATGTTCCGTGCTCCCTTGTTCGGTCATGTAGCCCTTGCCCGCGCGGATCGCGGCAAGCGGCACCAGAATGTGTTCAGCTTGCAGACTGTCGTTTTCAGCGTCCGTCAGCACCGTTGGCTGGCGTTTAATCGTGAATAGCGTCAGGTCGGCGTCGAGGCCAGGCTGAATGCGGCCCTTGCGCGTCAGGCGCAGGCCGTCCGCGGCGTTCGCGGTGACGCAGTCAATCACCTGCGGCAATGACATGCCGATGGCGAGGAATTTCGACATCACGCTTGCCAGCGAGCCGACCGGGCCGTTGATGCGGTTGCGGCAGTAGATATCCGAGCTGATGGTGTGCGGCAGAATGCCCATCGCGATGGCGCGTTTCGCCACCTCAAAGCTAAAGCTCGCCGTGCCGTGGCCGACGTCCAGACGCACGCCGCGCTTCAGGGCGGAGGTGATGGAGGCGCGCAGCTCGCCGGACGGCGTCAGAATGCGGTTAGGCTTGCCGTTGTAGCAGTGGGTAATGATGTCGCCCGAACTCAAAAGTTCAGCGATTTCATCGAGGTTCGGCGGGTTATTGCCGATGTGCACCATCAGCGGCAGGTCGCCATTCTCTTTCTGGATCGCTTTGGCGCGCTCCAGCGGCGTGATGCCATTCTCGCCGACCACGCTGCTGCTCATGCGCGCCTTCAGGCCGACGATAAAATTCGGGTGACGCCTCACCGCCTGCTTCACCGCATCGGCGTCAATGTTCGCCATGTTGGCCAGCTCGTTCTGGGCAATCAGCCCCACGCGGGAGATGTTCAGCAGGGCAAAGACGTCGGTGGAGGCTTTGCGGGTAATTTCGTAAAAATCGTCCACGTCGTCGGCACCGGTACTGCCCGCGTCCACCACGGTGGTGACGCCGGTGGCAATGCCCACGCTGTCCGGCTCGTCGTGATAAATCGGGGAGTTCGGGTAGCAATGAACGTGGGAGTCAATCCAGCCCGCGCTGACGTACACGTCACCGTTAAGCTCAACCGTTTTACGGGCGGGAGCGTCAATTTCGCCCGTCGCGGCGATCTTCCCGTCCTGAATGGCGATATCGGTCAGGGTATCGTCGGCGAGGCGCGCACGGCGCAGGAGTAAATCAAACATGGGGTTCTCCTGATAGGGCGGGCGCGGATGCGCCCGCGGGTATTAAAGGGCGACCGGGAACAGCCAGCCCAAAATCATTGCGCCGAGGATGGCGCCACCGGTAATCGGCTTCTGCCAGATGTAGAACAGCAGCGCGCCCACCAGCGAACCGACGCCGATTGGAATGGAGGCGGTCATCGCGCTGAGGATAATCAGCGGCCCGAGGAAGCGGCCGGAAGCGTTACCCGCGCCCATCATCACGTCTGCCCCGTAGGTGGAGTTACTCTGGTTGATGGTGAACTTACGCGCCAGGATGATGACGTAGCCAATCGCCAGACCAATCACCAGGCCGGTAATCAGCGAGGCAATGAAGTTGGTCACCGGGAACATGATCCCCGCGCCCAGCAGCAGCGCCGGCACGCCGAGGCCCACGCCGGTCTGGATCGCCCCACCGATATCAAGAATACCGACCAGCGATCCTTCGATAATACGGGCGAACAGGAAGCTCGCGCCGAACGCCGCCACCGCGCCGTAGACGCCGGTATCGATTCCCGCTTTCAGCATCGCCACGAAGGCCACTTCGTTAAACGCGCCGATGCCGTAGAGGTAGTACATGTGCGTCCCGGCGAAGACGCCGGAGGAGAGCAGGCCAACGAAGATCGGGAACGACCAGTCGGCATACCAAAAACCTTTATTCTGTTCCATGTCGAGGCTCCTGTTATTTACCGCTGAGCGAGTTGTGGATCATGTCGAGCCAGTTCGGCACGGTCAGATGGAAGGATTCGATCATCTTCATGTCGAAGCCGCGGAAGAAGCCGCTCAGCACGAACAGCAGCACGATCGCCGCCATCATCACTTTGGTGACGTGGTTCCAGCCGCTCTCCTCAACGCCTTTACCGATCAGGATGCCGAGAACCAGACCCGGTACGGCGTTCCCCATGATCAGCTGCGCCGCGCCGCCAAAGATGGTGGCCCAGAAGCCCGATTTTTTACCCGCGTCGATAGCCGCCAGCCAGAAGATCACCGGCATTACGGTGTTGACCAGCAGGTTCGCGGCAGGCACCAGCACCTTCACGGCGGTGACCTGAAGTGCGGCTGGCACGGAGGAAGCGGTCAGGTTAAGGAAGGTCACGACGATCATGCCGATGATGCCGCAGGCAATCGCCATTTTGCGGGGATCGTGCAGCGTTTCGCCGACGTTACGGTTTTTGATCATCAGCGCGGCAGCACCCCAGTTCGGGATGATGCGGTGGTCAACGTCCTGTGTGAAGGCACCTGCGGCCACGGAAGAGGCCCAGGCGTTAAAGAAGAAGCCTAATCCAAAGGAGAAGTGGGAGGCCGGATCCCCTTCGCAGGAGTTCAGTTCCCCCAACGTACGAAACGCGCCCATACCCTGAGTGGTAGGCGCATGAAACATGCGTGCAGCCCCGGCTCCCACACCGACGCCAACCAGGCCGCCAATGATGAGCGATTTTATTAATATAATTAAGAACATCAGTCTGCCCTTTTATGAATAATCAGCGTTGCGTGACGAAATCCACCTGGTCGAGATTGATGGCAGTCACGTTGACGGTCACATCCAGCTCCACGCTGTAGGTGCGTCTTTCCCGGCGCAGAAAGAAGAACAGAAACGCTTCTTTTCGCACCGCTTCTTGCGCCTGAACAACCTGCACATCCTGTGGCTCAATACGCAGTAAGATATGCGGTGAGGCTTTCATCACCGCGGCCTGAACGTGGTTGAGCGCGTCGGCAAAGGCGCGCGCTTTGGCATCGCCCTTCCCCTTCACTCTCACCGTGGTTGTGAACTGTTCTTTCATGCTTATGCGCCGTGCTTCTTCTGCCACGCCTGTACCAGACGCTCGCCCAGCTCTTCTTTATCCATAAAGCCAAAGCCCAGCACGTTGCAGCCTTCGTTGATGGCGGTCACGCCCTCATCCACGGAGCGCATGCCGTATTTGGCCTTGTAGCCATATTTGGTTTGTGCGGTGATGGCGCCCGCGCCGCCGCTGCCGCAGAAGGAGATGCCGAAGGTGGCGTTTTCCGCTTTCATCGCGTCACCGAGCTTCATGTCTGCCGCCATGCCCGGCACGACAACCGCGCGTCCACCGGCTTTTTCCACACCCGCAGCCACTTTCTGACCTTTACCCAGGCGATCGCCAATCACGACTGTAATCTGTTCCATGTGTTGCTCCTTAAAGGTTGTCTTTCGCGACTTCGAAGTGAACAGAGAGCAGCCAGGCCTCTTCATCAGGAAGGTTGCCAAACTGCGCTACCACTTCACGGGCAAGTTGCATTGAATCTGGTGAAATTTCGTCGAAAAGCTCTGCTTCAACCTCCGGCAGCGGCTCGCCGGTCACGGACCGGTGCGCCATTGCGCGAACGTGGGAGGTCAGCATCTGCTCCTGTACCGCGTTGGGGATGATGTTGTGCCGGGCCAGCAGAGCATAAACCTGCTGAAGCATGGTGTTCGCGAGCTGCTCAGTCTGCACCGCCTGTTCCCCAACGTCGTTCATTACCGCTCCGTTACTCACTCGTCTTACCCCGTTAATGGCTCTGGAATAAAACTAACGTTGCAGGTGCAGGGTTTGTAGCGAGTTGTTTTCCACTTCGAAGTGGAAAGGCGAGCCGCGGCAGTGATCTGTGCCACATAAATGCGGTGAATCTGGATAAATCGCTGTATTTGCGTGATGAATATCACGCTATCTGGCGGCAAATAATGGGTATGCAAAGTGGAAAAGATTACGAACGGGCTCGTAGAAATGTGACGTGGATAAGGTTTTCTTATGGGGGTTGGGTAGAGTGGCTGCGGGTGCTTGAGACTGACCGTCTCAGGCATGGGACGGAAAGGAGCAAGGATGCGGGGGCGCGTAATGCGCCTCCGCATACGGAGAAAGGACGTACAGCTCAGGCACCCAATTAACGATACTTTTTGTGATACGCGTTGCGGGTCGCCGCAAACTGGTCGGCCGCCGCCTGGGCTTCTTTGACTTTGCCTTCGTTAGCCAGCTTCAGCGCGCCGTCGATCTGGCTGACCAGCACGTCAAAGCCGTGACGATAGTCTTTCATCTCGGCGCTGTCCGCCGCTTTGCTTTCCAGCTTTGGCGGCGTCGCTTTTTGCGCGTCCAGCGCCGCTTCACGCATTTTGGTCAGCGCGTCCTTCATCTCGGCAGCATTGTCGGTTTTCTGCACCACCTTCAGATTTTCACTGAGGATGTCCATGTTGTCTTCGAGATCGGCAGCAAACGCGGACGAGCCAAGAACCAGCGTTGAAGCCGCGACGATCGCTAACAGGTGTTTACGCATTGCTCACTTCCTTTTTTATTATTAAACACGCTTTTACGGGTATTACTGACCGGCGATCTTCATCTCCGGCAGCAATACAGAACCACACTGAATATTGCTGCGTGTTTCAATATCGTTACCGACCGTAACAATATTGCGCCACATGTCCTTGAGGTTGCCGGCGATGGTGATTTCGCTCACCGGATACTGAATTTCACCGTTTTCAACCCAGAAGCCTGCCGCACCGCGAGAATAGTCTCCGGTGATGCCGCTCACGCCCTGCCCCATCAGCTCGGTCACCACCAGGCCGGTGCCCATCTCTTTCAGCATCTGCTCAAAGTTCAGGCCCTGTCCGGCAATGCGCCAGTTGTGGATCCCACCCGCGTGCCCGGTGCTTTTCAGCCCCAGCTTGCGCGCGGAGTAGTTGGTCAGCAGCCACTGGGTCAACACGCCGTCTTTAACGATATCCCGGCGTTCCGTGCGCACGCCTTCGCTGTCGAACGGCGTAGACGCCAGCCCTTTCAGCAGGTGCGGATGCTCTTCGATGGTCAGCCATTCCGGCAGGATCTGCTTGCCCAGCGAGTCGAGCAGGAAGGTCGATTTACGGTACACCGAACCGCCCGCAATCGCCCCCACCAGATGACCAAACAGGCCGGTCGCCACTTCATTGGCAAAAATGACCGGGGCTTTCATGGTGGAGAGCTTACGCGGTGAGAGGCGTGACAGCGTGCGTTCGGCACACTCTTTACCTACCCACTCCGGAGACTGTAAATCCCCCAGCGCGCGGCCAATGGTGTAGGCGTAGTCACGCTCCATGTCGCCGTTCTCTTCGGCGATCACGCAGCTGGACAGCGAGTGACGAGTTGAGCAGTACCCCTGCAACATGCCGTGCGAGTTACCGAACACTTTGATGCCGTAGTGGCTGTTAAAGCTGCCGCCTTCGGTGTTGGTGATGCGTTTGTCGGCCTGCAAAGACGCCTGCTCGGCGCGCGAGGCCAGCTCAATGGCTTCGTCCGGGGTCACTTCCGCCGGATGGAACAGATCGAGATCCGGCGCGTCAAACGCCAGCAGCTCTTTATCGGCCACACCAGCGTAAGGATCCGGCGAGGTGTAGCGGGCGATATCCAGCGCCGCCTGCACCGTACGGGCGATGGCATCCGGGCTGAGATCGGTAGACGACGCGCTGCCTTTGCGATTCTGGTGATACACGGTGATCCCCAGCGCGCCATCGCTGTTAAATTCTACGTTCTCCACTTCGCCATAGCGGGTGCTCACGCTAATGCCGGTGGTTTTGCTGACCGCCACTTCGGCGCCATCTGATTTGCCTGAAGCGAGCGTCAGCGCGGTGGAGACGGCTTCTTCCAGGATCTTACGCTGCGCTTCAACTTGTGAGGTTACTTTCATCGCAAATGCCATACTGTAAGAGAGAGTTAAGTGAAGTCTAACAGAGAACCGTTTTTCAGTGCGCGTCTTAACTGGTAACATTAGCCTCTTTTTTTAAGGAGCCTGACATGACTAAGCAGCCCGAAGACTGGCTCGACGACGTTCCCGGTGATGACATCGAAGACGAAGATGATGAGATCATCTGGGTCAGTAAAAGTGAAATTAAACGTGACGCCGAAGAGTTAAAACAGCTTGGCGCAGAAATGGTAGAACTGGGTAAAAACGCGCTGGATAAGCTCCCGCTCGACCAGGATCTGCGTGATGCCATTGAACTGGCACAGAAAATCAAGAAAGAAGGGCGTCGCCGCCAGCTTCAGCTTATCGGTAAACTGCTGCGTCAGCGTGACGTGGAGCCGATCCGTCAGGCGCTGGATAAGCTGAAAAACCGCCATAACCAGCAGGTTGCGCTGTTCCATAAGCTGGAACAGATCCGCGATCGTTTGATCGAGCAAGGTGATGACGCGGTACCCGAAGTGCTGAACCTGTGGCCGAATGCCGACCGCCAGCAGCTGCGATCGCTTATCCGCAATGCGAAGAAAGAGAAAGAAGGGAATAAGCCGCCGAAGTCAGCGCGCCTGATTTTCCAGTATCTGCGCGAGCTGTCTGAGAACGAAGAGTAATCTGTGCGGGTTTGCGCCGGATGGCGGCGTAAATGCCTTATCCGGCCTACAAGGTCGTGCGAAAAAATGTAGGCCCGGTAAGCGCTAGCGCCACCGGGCTTTTTTTTACGCTGCGGCTGCGGCTTTCTTCGCCAGACCGTCCAGCAGCTTCTGATGGATCCCACCAAACCCGCCGTTGCTCATCACCAGAATGTGGTCGCCAGGCTGAGCGGCTTTCACCACCATATCCGCTAAGACATCCACGTCCGCACTCCAGTGCGCCGGCTGAATGCAGGCGTCGGCCACTTCGGCCACCTGCCACGGAATATGCTGCGGTTGCAGCAGGAAGACTTCATCGGCACGCCCTAAGGACGGCGCGAGATCGTCTTTGCAGATCCCCATTTTCATGGTGTTTGAACGCGGTTCCAGTACGGCCAGAATGCGTGCGGTGCCGCCGACTTTGCCACGCAATGCGGCAAGCGTCGCCAGAATGGCGGTTGGGTGGTGCGCGAAATCGTCGTACACCGTCACGCCGTGGGCTTCACCGCGCAGTTCCAGACGTCGACGGGCATTGATAAACGTGCCCAGCGCACTGGCGGCATCCGCAGGCAGAACCCCCACATGACGCGCCGCCGCTATCGCCATCAGGCCGTTGTGCATGTTGTGTTCGCCCACCAGGCCCCACTTCACTTCACCGACTTTCTCACCGTCGAGCAGCACTTCCCACTCGGAAGCATCGGCGTTCAGTTTTTTCGCCTGCCAGTGGCCCTGCTCGCCCACCAGCTCCTGCTCGCTCCAGCAGCCCATCGCCAGGGTCTGCTTCAGGTTGATGTCGTTCTCCGGCAGGATGATACGGCCCTGGCCCGGCACGATGCGCACCAGATGGTGGAACTGTTTCTGGATCGCCTTCAGGTCGTCAAAGATATCCGCGTGATCGAACTCAAGGTTATTGAGGATCAGCGTGCGCGGGCAGTAGTGCACGAATTTGGATCGCTTGTCGAAGAATGCGCAGTCGTATTCATCCGCTTCAATCACAAAGAACGGGCTGTCGCCCAGACGCGCGGAAACGTCGAAATTCCCCGGCACGCCGCCGATGACGAAGCCCGGCTTGTAACCACAGGCTTCGAGGATCCAGGTCGCCATGCCGGCGGTGGTGGTTTTGCCGTGCGTCCCGGCAACGGCGACCACCCAGCGGTCGCGCAGGACAAAATCATGCAGCCACTGCGGGCCAGACATGTACGGGATATTGCGTTCCAGCACTGCTTCAACGCATGGATTCCCACGGGTCATGGCGTTGCCAACGATCACCAGATCCGGCTGCGGCTCCAGCTGGCTGGCGTCGTATCCCTGAATCAGAGAAATTCCCTGCTTCTCCAGCAGCGTGCTCATCGGCGGATACACATTGGCGTCCGAACCTGTCACTTCATGGCCCAGCGAGCGCGCCAGCATTGCCAGTCCGCCCATGAAAGTGCCACAAATCCCCAATATATGAATGCGCATACGTCACTATCCTTCTTCAATGTGGCGCACATTTTACCCGCATGTCAGCGGCTGTGAAACGCATTTCAGGTAAATCCGTATTTTGCTGGCGCGATTCACCTCTGCGCTAATATTTGAATGTTTGTTAAGATTGTTGGACATCAACCGCTTTACTCAACATAAGATGCAGGGAAAGTGTTATGAAAACGTTAGGTGAATTTATTGTCGAAAAGCAGCACGAGTTCTCTCATGCTACGGGTGAGCTCACTGCTTTGCTGTCGGCAATAAAGCTGGGCGCTAAGATCATCCACCGCGATATCAACAAGGCCGGTCTGGTCGATATCCTGGGTGCCAGCGGTGCCGAGAACGTTCAGGGTGAGGTTCAGCAAAAACTCGACCTGTTCGCCAATGAAAAACTGAAAGCAGCACTGCGCGCGCGCGACATCGTTGCGGGTATCGCCTCTGAAGAAGAAGATGAGATCGTCGTCTTCGAAGGGTGCGAACACGCGAAATACGTTGTTCTGATGGATCCGCTCGACGGCTCCTCCAACATCGACGTTAACGTTTCTGTTGGTACCATTTTCTCCATCTACCGTCGCGTTACGCCGGTTGGCACCCCGGTGACGGAAGAAGACTTCCTGCAACCGGGCAGCAATCAGGTTGCTGCCGGCTACGTGGTGTATGGCTCGTCCACCATGCTGGTGTACACCACCGGCTGCGGCGTGCACGCCTTTACCTACGATCCGTCACTGGGCGTGTTCTGCCTGTGCCAGGAGCGTATGCGCTTCCCGGAGAAGGGCAATACCTACTCCATCAACGAAGGCAACTACATCAAATTCCCGAACGGCGTGAAGAAGTACATCAAGTTCTGCCAGGAAGAGGATAAAGCCACGCAGCGCCCGTACACCTCGCGCTATATCGGCTCGCTGGTGGCGGATTTCCACCGCAACCTGCTGAAGGGCGGGATTTACCTTTATCCAAGCACGGCAAGCCACCCAGACGGGAAGCTGCGTCTGCTGTACGAGTGCAACCCGATGGCGTTCCTGGCCGAGCAGGCGGGCGGCAAGGCGAGCGACGGTAAAGAGCGTATCCTGGATATCGTGCCGGAAAGCCTGCACCAGCGCCGTTCGTTCTTCGTCGGCAACAACCATATGGTGGAAGACGTTGAACGCATGATCCGCGAATTCCCGGACGCGTAAGGCGTAAAAAGGGGAGCCTGACAGGCTCCCCTTTTTTATCATGCCGTTTGCGCCGTCAGCCTGAAGGAGGCCATCGCCTCCATCAGCTCGCGCGACTGCGCCTCCAGGGAACGTGTTGCCGCAGAGGATTGTTGAACCAGCGCCGCGTTTTGCTGTGCCGTTTCATCCATCTGATTAACGGCGATATTCACCTGCTCAATGCCGCGGCTCTGCTCCTGAGACGCCGTTGCAATTTCTCGCATCAGTTTGGTCATACGCAGCACTTCGGTGGCGATCTCGTCCATCGTCTCACCGGCCTGTTGCGCCAGCTCGCTGCCCTCGTTCACGTGGGTTTGCGAATCGCTGATAAGCGAGCGGATCTCCTTCGCGGCATCGGCACTGCGGCTGGCGAGATTGCGCACCTCACCCGCCACGACCGCAAAACCCCGTCCCTGCTCGCCCGCACGCGCCGCTTCTACGGACGCGTTCAGCGCCAGAATATTGGTCTGGAAGGCGATCCCATCGATAACGCTCAGGATATCGGCGATGCGCGCCGCGCTGCCGGAGATATCGCGCATCTTTTCGATGACGTAGCACACCATTTCGCTGCCGCGATCGGCGGTGTCGGAGACCGACTGCGCCAGCTGGTGCGCCTGCCCGGCGTTTTCGGCGTTACGTTTCACCGTGGCGGTGATCTCTTCCATGCTGGCGGCCGTCTGCTCCAGCGACGTGGCGGTGGATTCCGTGCGCTGGGCAAGGTTCAGGTTCCCGGCCGTCAGCTCGCGGCTGCCGGTATCAATCTGCGAGCTGGCGTCGCGCACGCGCAGGACGGAGCCCATCAGCGACTGACGCATCTCTTCGATGGCCGCGTTGAGACGATTAAATTCCTGGCTCGCAGGCGCGTTCAGGGCGTAGGTCAAATCCCCTGCCGCCACGTGTTCCAGCTGGGCAATTGAGGCTGAAAGCGGCTTGAGCAGCATATGGCGCAGCACCATCCAGGCCAGCACGATAATGCCTGCCGTCAGCAGCGCCGCGACGATAATCAGGATCAGCACGCGGGTTTTACTCGCCTGCACGGCGCTCACTTCAGCTTTGCCGCGCGCCTCGCTCCACGCCTGGAACGCCTGCATATCGTTATCAAACTGCTTCGCCACCGGCACCAGCTTGCTTTCCAGCAGATCGTAATAGCCGTCCGCGCTTTGCTCGTTCAGGGCGTTCAGCATCGGGGTGATGCCCTGCTGGTTGTACACCGCCAGGCTCGCGGCGACCTTATCCAGCAGCTTTTGTCCCTGTTCATCCGCCACGCCACCGCCGATCACGCCCTTCAGCGTTTTCTGTGCCAGCGTCACTTCCTGGTTAATGGTTTTGACCGCCTTGGCCGCATCGTCCAGCAGGCCGACCTCCATCATGCGGACGGCCTGACCCGCCTCGTTACGCGCACGCAGGATCAGCGTATAGCCGGCATTCAGCTGCACCATCTGTTCACCCTGAAGGTGATTGATGCGCTGGAGAGAAGCGGAGCTTTGTGTAAGGGCATAAATGCCGATGCCGCTGACAATCAGCAGCAGAAGGGTCATAACGGCCAGTAAAGAGAGCAAGCCGGTACGAATCGATAGCGTTTTAAGCATGATGTTATTTCCGGTAGCGAGATATTTCTGGGCATAAAAAAAGAGTATCGGCCGCTACCGGAAAATGTTTAGACTTTAAGCAATATCAGCACGTTATCGCCCTGTTACAGAGGTATTTACACGGGTAACAGGCGAGCTTTGGCGGTTCTCCCACAGCACCGTCAGGCCGCGCTGGAGCGCGATAAAAATAAACAGCAGAATGCCAATGGCGATTTTAGTCCACCAGGAGCTGAGCGTGCCGTCGAAGTTGATGTAGGTCTGAATCAGCCCCTGGATCGCCACGCCAAATAGCGTGCCGAGCACCGTCCCTACACCGCCGCTGAGCAGCGTGCCGCCGATGACCACCGAGGCAATGGCGTCCAGCTCAACCCCCACCCCCGCCAGCGCATAACCTGCCTGGGTGTACACCGAAAACACAATCCCCGCGAGCGTGGCAAGGCCGGTCGAAAGCATGTAGATGCGGATGGTGGTGCTGCGCGTGGAAATCCCCATCAGGTTCGCGGACGTGGCGCTGCCGCCAATGGCATACACCTGATTACCAAACCGGGTACGGTGGGCGAGGAAGATCCCGATCACCACCACGCCCAGCATCAGCAGCCCCATCGCGCTCAGGCGCCCTCCGCCGGGAATTTTCCACGCCAGGCTCGAGAGCGTATCGTAGATCGGGTGGTTAATCGGAATCGACTCCTCCGACACCAGATAGCTCACGCCGCGCAGGAAGAACATCCCGGCAAGGGTGATGATAAACGCCGGGATTTTCAGCGCGTCGATTAAAAGCCCCATAAAGGCGCCGAACGCGCAGCCCATGGCCAGCACCAGCGGGAACGCCAGCAGCGGCGAAATGCCCCAGAAACCAATGGCCTTGGCAAGGAACACGCCGGTAAAGGCGATCACCGACCCAACGGAGAGATCGATCCCGCCGGAGAGGATCACAAAGGTCATGCCGACGGCAATAATCCCGAGAAACGCGTTATCGGTCAGAATGTTGCAAATCACCCGCGTGGAGGCGAACCCCGGGAACTGGGTCAGACAGTAGAGGTAGCCCAGCACGAACACGCCCAGCGTGATCGTTAACGGCAAATTACGTTTTATCATGACCGCGGATCCCCTTAATGAGAGTGATAAAGCGCGGCGACTGCACGATAAGCACGATAAGCACCACGACCGCTTTGACGACCTGATTGAGCTCCGGCTGGAAGCCGGAGAGCAAAATACCGGTATTCATACCCTGAATAATCAGCGCCCCCACCACCGAGAGCAGCAGGTTAAACCGTCCGCCCATCAGCGATCCGCCGCCGATCACCACCGCGAGGATCGCGTCCAGCTCCAGCCAGAGCCCGGCGTTGTTGGCATCCGCCCCGCGAATATCGGCGGCCACGATCACCCCGGCAATCGCGGCGCAGACGCCGCTCAGGACGTAGGTCAGCATCACCATCAGCCGGGTATTCACGCCGGCGTTTTTCGCGGCCCGAATGTTAATCCCCACCGCTTCAATGAACATCCCGAGCGCCGTTTTGCGGGTGAAAAGCCAAAAGATAACCAGCGTCACGAGGGCAACGATCACCGGCGTCGGGAAGTACAGGATGTTACCGCTGCCGATCCACGCCAGGCTCGGGGAGCTAAAGGTGACGATTTGACCGGAGGTTATAAGCTGCGCCACGCCGCGCCCGGCCACCATCAAAATCAACGTAGCGACAAACGGCTGGATCTTGAGCACCGCGACCAGAATGCCGTTCCACAGCCCGGCTAATACGCCGGACCCCAGCGCGGCGAGCAGAACCACCGGCAGGCTGTGCCCGGCAACGGTCATCGAGGCGGCGGTGGCGCCCGCAATCGCCATTACCGCACCGACGGAGAGGTCGATCCCGCCGGTGGCAATCACCAGCGTCATGCCAATCGCCAGCAGCGCCACGGGCGCGGCACGGTTTAAGATGTCGATCGGGCTACCAAACAGGCGGCCATCCTGCACGACGATCTGGAAAAAATGCGGGGCTACCAGGCTATCCACCAGCAGCACCAGCAGCAGCGCCACGATTTGCGGCGTGCCGGTCGGCCAGCTGAAGCGGCGCTTCGCTTCGCCAGTTTGCGAAAGAGAACGGGACATCACATTTGACTCCTTACGCCGCGATGGCATTCATGATCGCCGGAACGGACAGCTTATCCAGCGGGATCTCAGCCACCTGCCTGCGATCGCGCATGATGATGACGCGATCGGCATAGCCAACCAGCTCCTCCAGCTCAGACGAGATCACCAGCAGCGCCAGACCGTCGGCACACAGCGTTTCGATAAGCCGGATGATTTCGGCGTGCGCGCCCACGTCGATGCCGCGCGTGGGCTCGTCGAGGATCAGGAACTGCGGTTTGGTCAGCAGCCAGCGAGAGAGCAGCACCTTCTGCTGGTTGCCGCCGGAGAGAAACTCAATGGGCTGTTCGGCGCTCGGGGTACGTATACCGAGCTGGCGGATAAAGCGCTCGGCAATGACGTTTTGCTCTTTACGCGGGATCGGACGCAGCCAGCCGCGCTGGGCCTGTAGCGCCAGAATGATGTTTTCCCGCACCGAGGCGGCGGCAATAATTCCGTCCGTTTTCCTGTCTTCCGGGCAGAAACCCACCCCGAGGCACGACGCCTGATGCGGCGAGCGTAGCGTTTGCGGTTTGCCTTTGATCAGCGCCGTTCCGCTGTCGGCGGGCCTGATCCCGAAGATCACTTCGGCGGTTTCGGTGCGTCCGGAGCCTAACAGACCCGCCAGACCCACAATTTCGCCGGGGCGCACCTCCAGGTTAAACGGCGCGATGGTCCCTTTTTTGCCGTAGTCGTGAAAGGCGGCGATCGGTTTTTCGCTCAGCAGCGTGCGGCCCGCGCGCTGGAGTGCGTTGGTCTCCAGCTCGCGGCCCAGCATCATTTTGACCAGCTCAATCTGCGGCAGCTCGCGGGTTTCCCGGCAGCCGACAAAGCCGCCGTTGCGCAGCACAGTGATGCGGTCGCTTACTTCGTAAACCTGATCGAGAAAGTGCGTAACAAAGATCAGGCTCACGCCCTGATCGCGCAGCTGGCGCATCAGGGTAAAAAGCATCTCCACTTCCTGGGTATCGAGGCTGGCGGTGGGTTCATCGAGGATCAGCACTTTCGCCGAGAGATCGATAGCGCGACAGATCGCGACGATCTGCTGCATCGCCACGGAAAAGCGGTTCAGCGGTTCGCGCACGTCGAGAGAGAAACCATAAGACTCCATCAGCTTCGTGGCGCGCGCTTCCATCTCTTTGCGGCGCAGCAGGCCAAAACGTCTGGGCTCGCGGCCTATAAACAGGTTGTCCGCAACCGACATGTTCGGCAGCAGGTTCACTTCCTGGTAGACCGTGCCGATCCCCAACTGCTGTGCATGCGCGGTATTCTTTGGCGAAATCGCATTACCTTCCAGCCAGATAGCGCCGCGATCGGCGTGATATACACCCGTCAGGGTTTTAATCAGCGTCGACTTCCCCGCGCCGTTTTCGCCGAGCAACGCCATGATCTCCCCACGCCGCAGGCTGAAATCAACGTTATCCAGCGCCTTAACGCCTGGGAAAAATTTACTCAGGCCCTCGGTGCGGAGGATTTCCTGGTGTTGTTCGGTGGTCATGATTTCCCCCTGCATTAAGCCGGATGACGCTACGCTTACCCGGCCTACAAATGAGCGTATCGTAGGCCGGGTAAGCGCAGCGCCACCCGGCAATGTCACTGATCAGTAGCCCATATTTTTCTTCTTCTCTAACTCTTCTTTCGCCGTGTCCGGCAGGTAGAGCGTGGATTTGGTGACCGTCACTTTTTCAGGCACCGTGCCGTCTTTCTTGAATTTCTCCAGCGCGTCGAATGCCGGGCCCGCCATATTTGGCGTCAGCTCAACGCTGGCGTTCGCTTCGCCGTCAATCATCGCTTTGTAGATGTCCGGCACGCCGTCGATCGAGCCGGTAAGGATATCTTTGCCCGGCTTCAGGCCCGCTTCTTTGATGGCCTGAATGGCGCCGATCGCCATGTCGTCGTTATGGGCGTAAACCATGCAGATATTTTTGCCGTTATTTTCTGCCTTGATGAAGCTTTCCATGACCTCTTTACCCTTGCTGCGGGTGAAGTCGCCGGACTGAGAACGGACGATCTTAATGTTTGGCGCGCTGGCGATGGCCTGCGCGAACCCTTTCTTGCGGTCGATCGCGACGCTCGCACCAACCGTTCCCTGCAACTCAACCACGTTACACGGCTTGCCATCCACCTGCTTCACCAGCCAGTCACCAATCAGTTTGCCTTCCAGCACGTTATCGGCGGTGACGGTGGTCATATAGAGAGATTTGTCTTTTACGTCGATGGAACGGTCGAGCAGGAAGACAGGAATTTCAGCATCTTTGGCTTCCTTCAGCACCGGCTCCCAGCCCGTCGCGACAACCGGGGCAATAAAGATGGCATCCACGCCCTGGGCGATAAATGAGCGCACCGCTTTGATCTGGTTCTCTTGCTTTTGCTGACCATCGGCGATTTTCAGCGTAATACCGCGCTTTTCAGCCTCACTTTTCGCCACGTTCGTTTCAGCGGCGCGCCAGCCGGATTCAGATCCGACCTGCGAAAATCCAACGGTTAACGGTGCGGCCATCGCCATAGACGACATGGCTGCCGAAACTGCTGTAACAAGAAGTAAGCGCTTCCACATATGAACGTCCTCGTAGGGTAGGTTATTGTTGGTTAAAAGATGTTCTGCGGATGAACTATAGCCAATGGAATATGTTACGGATTGCGTTACGTCACACTTCAGAAAAGTGAATAAAACGTTAATCACAAGTTTGTAATCGCTTTCATTTCCACATTTAAAATGCGGCTGAGTTTATGGATTATCCTGTCATGGAAACGGTCTGAAAAGTGAAGGCGCGGGGGAGATAAGACGAAAACAGGCGAAGACTTTCAGCGCCAATTGGCTATAATACTTGCCACTTGTTTACCATCCATTTTGAAGGACACCGACATGAGCTTACTCAACGTCCCTGCGGGTAAAGAACTGCCAGAAGACATCTACGTGGTTATCGAAATCCCGGCCAACGCAGATCCAATCAAATACGAAATCGACAAAGACACCGGCGCGCTGTTCGTTGACCGTTTCATGTCTACCGCCATGTTCTATCCGTGCAACTACGGCTACATCAACCACACCCTGTCTCTGGACGGTGACCCGGTTGACGTACTGGTCCCAACACCATACCCATTGCAGCCAGGCTCCGTCATTCGCTGCCGTCCTGTTGGCGTGCTGAAAATGACCGACGAAGCGGGTGAAGATGCGAAACTGGTTGCCGTACCGCACACCAAGCTGAGCAAAGAATACGATCACATTAAAGATGTGAACGACCTGCCAGAGCTGCTGAAAGCGCAGATCGCCCACTTCTTCGAGCACTACAAAGATCTCGAAAAAGGCAAATGGGTTAAAGTTGAAGGCTGGGATAACGCAGAAGCGGCGAAAGCAGAAATCATCGCCTCTTTCGAACGTGCAGCTAAGAAGTAATTCTTACTGCTGATACTAAGCCCCGCGCCTCGGGGCTTTTTTGTGCCTTTCGATCCCGGCAACCCGTGCGATTGAGAAGTATCGCCCGGAGGCGCTACGCTTGCACGGGCCTACGCTGTACAGTGCAAATCATTGATATTACAGCCACAAAAAACAACGCCACCTTACGGTGGCGTTGTCGTTTTTCATAACTGGTCTCTGTCTAACCAGTTACCGCTTTCAATCAGCGTTAACCCGTCGACCGAACGTTGGTACACATACATCCATGCACTGCCGTAAGGCGTCTGGATCAACTGGCGAGCGTATTCACCGCCCCTGGTGCGCAAGGCATCAAGTTCGGCCAGCGTAGCATTATCAATGCGATAAACTTCACCCTGTACCGTTCCGTTCCCCGGAACCGCGCCTGGATAGTGGCCCAGACTGTACAGCTGATAGTTTTCGATTGTGTAATTTCCCAGCAACTGGGCGTTGGTCATCCAGTGGCTGTTGCCTTGCTTGGTTCGTAAACTGCCGTAAACAAATATTCGCATTGCTAAAACTCAAACTGATAGAGCAGATCAAGTGCCTGGTCTACGCCGGACACTGCTTCCAGATATAGCTTAGGCATCAGGCGGTAACGTAACGTGAGTGTAGCCAGTGAGTCAAAGATCCCCACGCCATATTTTACCTGTAGACCCGGCAGTACATAGCCGCTGACCACTACCTGCGAAGAGTCACCCACGCCCTGAGTGTCCAGCGCCAGATTGCTTACGCCAAACGTCTCGCCGATTTTACCCACAACCTGACCACTTTGTGCAACCCCCAGACCGACTAACATTGACGTCATTGCCGCACCATCGCCCTGCTGGCTATCCAGACCCTGTCCGCGCAGCAGGTAAGAGAGCGCTTCCTGTTGCGACATGGCCGGGTCAGAGAAGATCTCTGCCTTAGGTTCGTCGGCAGAGCCCGTCACGCGCACACCCGCAATCACATCATCTTCGGTGGCTTCAGGGTTACGGATCGCTTCGATATTCAGGACCGGCTGATCCGGTGGACCGGAGAACAGCAGCTCACCTTTACGCACAATCAAATCCTGACCGTAGGCATGGAAGCGCCCTTCAGGAATATTGATTTGTCCATTCAGGCCCAGCCCCTGCTGATCCTGCGCCACTTTCAGGTCACCCGTGAGTCTCGCCTTCAGCCCAAACGCGTCCAAACGCACGTTATTCCCCACGTGCACGATAAGATTACTATTGATCGGTATGCCAGCGCTCTTCTGTTCAACAGGTTTCAGATTTTCATTGAGCATAACTTCATCACTGGAGACGCCAACCGCGCTTTCCGGCACCTCGTGAACCACGATGCGCGCCCACGGGACGTCGACGCGGCCGTCCAGCGTGAAGAGGCTTGGCGTTGCCTCAAAGACCACGTCTGGCGATACGTCCAGCCGCACCATCGGCGGTACCGTGATACGCACCCTGCTGCCTTTGGCCGCAATACGGGCGCGCCAGTTATCAAGCTGGCTCCAGTCTGCGTCACCGCTCAGGTTGATTTGTCCCTGCTGCGTCAGCACTGAACCACTGAGGGTTGAGCTTTGGCCGTTAAAGTTCATCGCAAGCTGGCTTGGCTGCATATCGAACGGCATAAAGTTACCGTCGATGTCCACGCCGCTTAGCCGCATCTGGCCAAACAGCTGCGGGCTTTGCGCATCTCCCGCCAGGCGCAGGTTGGCGCTGAGCATACCCGCCGCTTTTTCACCCCGCGAGAAAATCGGATTCACCATCGCCAGGTTGAAGTTGCGAATATTGACGTTGCCGCCGAGGTTGCGCCGCCCTTGCGGATCGGTAATTTGCACCTGGCCGTCAAGCTGACCGTTGTTGGTCAGACGAATAAGCCACCCCAGCTCCGCGCGGTTGTTACGCAGGTCGGCATTCAGATTCAGGGTGTCGAACGCCACCGGCAGCGGCGCGTCATTGACCTCCTGCGTGACCTTCACGTTACGCCCGGAGAGACTCACGCTGCCCTGCGGCAGCCCCTCTTTGGTGGTGTCCCACGCGACGTCCGCTTTACCGCTAAAGACCCCGCTCGCCTGGGTGGTTTCCGGCATAAACGGTTTCAGCATGGCCAGGTCAAAACGGTTGAGGTTGATCTGCGCGCGTCCTTCCGCGCCCGCATCAATGGTCTGCGGCACGCACAGCTCGGCATTCGGGTTGGTCCAGCAGTGCGGCCCAATGCTGATTTTCTGCTCTGCGTTGCGGTAGTCCAGTGCGATGGATCGGGACAGCACCAGCGGGCCAACCGGCGTGCTGAAGCGGGTGTTGTCCAGCTGCCCTTTCCAGCGCGTCGCGTTGCGGTCAAAGCTGCCGGTCAGGTGCAGCTGCCCGGAGACCGGCTCGCCCTGCACGCGCAGCTGGAGATCGTGCTGCTTCTCGTTACCTTTCGCCGCCAGCGTCACCAGGCTGATGTTCACGTCCGGCTGAGAAATACGCTCCACGCGCAGGTCGAGGCTACCGCCGATCTGATCGGTGGATTTCACGTCCCCTTCGACGCGCACGCGGGCAATGGAGAGTTCCTGCCAGCGCAGGTTGTTAGCGGTAATGTCTGCCAGCAGCTGCGGCGCTTCCACCGTACCGCGAACCTTCACTAACCCTTTCGCCGTACCGCCAAGGCCCGGCAGGGCGTTATCAAGGTTTGGCGCGTCGATGGTGGCATCCAGATCGAGGTCTTTCACCCCCAGCTCGCCTTTAATATCCGCCGTGTTGCGGCCCAGCGCCACGTGCAGGCCCGGGATCACCCACTGGAGATAGCTGTTGCCCTTAACCGAGCCCTCTACGTTGACTTTGTTCTGCTTCACGTTGCCGGTCAGCTTGATTTCCGGCACGTCCATCTGCCAGGTTCCGCCGTACAGGCTGCCGCGGGTTTTGATCAGGCCGTCGAGTTTTGACGGCCAGTCCGGTACCTCTTTGGCGGTGTTGATCCCGGTCAGCTTCAGCTCGCCGCGCCAGCTGATCGCCTGCTGCCAGTCGAGCAGCGCGGTCAGCTCGGTTTTTCCTTCCAGGGCTGCCACGGTCAGCTTGTCGAGGTTTACCTGCAACTCGTTACCCTTCGCATCCAGGGTGATATCGGCGGGCGGTACCCCCTGCCCCTTCACTGCCGTGCGGAACGACAGCGTGTAGTCGGTCATTTTGCCACTCAGCTTCAGCTTCAGATCGTCGGCCTGGAACTGCTTTTCGCCGGTGAATGGCCAGTAAAGCTGCTTGCTGACAATCTCAAGATTGAGCGGTAAACCGGCCTCTGCCAGCTGGGTTTGCCCACGCAGCACCATATCCACCGGGCCGGACAGGTTCACGCCGAACTCAAGCTTCTCGCGCAGCGCACCGCCGACCTTCACCTTCACCTTTTCGCCCTTCAGCGGATCGATGTTCAGGGCGCTGTTCAGCGTAATATCTACCGGCCAGTTGTCGCGCAGCTGCGCGTTGCCTGAGGCGTTCACCGAGCCCTGACTGGAATCGATATCCAGCGCGTCGAGCTTCATGTTGCCGTCGATGCTGCTGACTTTAAGCAGCATGTTGTAGACCGTCAGATCGGTATCACCCGTCAGACGCAGCTGCTCGCCCTTAAACTCTTCGATATTGAGGTTCAGCGGCAGATGCACGTCGGTCATCTCCGGCAGCACCGGTTTCGAGAAGAGATCTTTCAGCGTTTCACCCAGCGGTTTTTCTTCCGGCTGCGGGTTCTGGATCTTCGGCTCGACGATCTCTTCCTGCGCCACGTCGGCCACCTTCGGCAGCGCAATCAGCAGCCCTTGCAGGGAGGTTGGGGTCAGGGTGAGGTTTTTCTCCTGCCAGCGCAGACCGGAGGTGAAATCCATCACCGATACCGTCGTATCGTCGATTTTGACGTTGACGTTATCCAGCGCAACCCGATAGAGCGCAATCGGGTACGGCGTGGAGAGGTTAAGCGGGCCGCTATCCTCTTCCTCGACGGGCTCAGACTTCGGCATTTTTTTGGAATCTATCGCCACGTTTACGTCTTTTAACGACAGATCGTTTACGCACAGCCTGCTGTCCCGCAGGCAGCCCAGCTTCACCGCCAGATGAAACTCGCCCGCGTTCACCGCCACGCCGGGCTGTTCATAACGGATATTTTTCAGGCGCAGATCGCGCCAGCCGCCCGTCACCTGGCCGATTTCCAGCCCCGGCACCCAGCGGTTCGCGGCGTTAAACAGCAGATGCAGGCCCGTGGTGGTGCCCACCAGAAACGCCACCGTGCCAAGCAGCAATACGATAAAAATCAGCACTCCGAGGCTTATCTTCTTCCATAAACTCATAATTCAGGCCCCAGACCGATGTAAAACTGTAAACCGTGTTCTTCTTTGTCACCCACCGGAACGGCGAAATCGAGCTTGATCGGCCCGACCGGTGACTGCCAGCGCACGCCTACGCCCGCGCCGGTTTTGAAATCGCTGCGGCGGATGTCGTTTACCGCTTCACCGCTGTCGACAAACATGGCGCCCCACCATTTGCCGCTGACGTTGTACTGGTACTCCAGCGAGCCGGTCGCCAGCTTAGAGGCCCCGGTCAGCTGGCCTTTTTCGTTTTCAGGTGAGATCGATTTGTACTTATACCCGCGAATACTGCGGTCGCCCCCGGCGAAGAAGCGCAGGTCCGGCGGAACGCGCTCGAAATCACCCGTCTCAATCCAGCCGAGATTGCCGCGCATCACAAAGCGGTGTTTGTCATACAGCGTGCGGATCCAGACGTTTTGCGCCTGAAAGACGGAGAAGTCCACGTCGGATCCCCAGGCGGTGTTGGAATAATCGATGGAGTAGCGCTGGGAATCGCCCCAGGTTGGCATCAGGCCTCCACGCGAGCGGGTGCGGCTGATCATCACCCCCGGATAAAGCAGCATCGTGGTGTTGGTGACGTTGGCCTGGGTAAAGTGATCGAGGCTCCAGCGCAGGTTAATGGCGCGCTGCCAGCCGCTGGAGAGATCCCAGAAGCGTGAGACCGCAAGCGTTGTCGAGTCCTGCTCGGTATCGTTCAAATCGGTACGCTTAAAACCGCCCTGCACCAGGTAATATTGCTCAAGCGGGTTTTTCAGCAGCGGCATTTTGTAGCTGAAGTCCAGCTGCTGTTCAGGCGCAGAGAGGCTGACGCTGGTGGTCAGGCTGTGGCCGTAGGAGTTCATCCACGGTTTTCTCCACGAGGCCTTCACGCGCGGGCCGACGTCCGTGGAGTAGCCGACACCGGTCTCAATGGTGTTCTCGGTGCGCGGAGAGACTACGCCATGCAGCGGTAATACCTTCGTTTTACGGGATTTTTCAAATTCAGGCGCCACCACCACGGAGTTAAACCAGCCGGTAGCGGACAAACGACGGTTCAGCTCGCCGAGGTCGCTGGACTGGTAGTAGTCGCCCTTTTTGAACGGCACCAGGTTTTGCAGATACTCGTCACGGATCTGCGATCCTTCGAAGGTTACATCGCCAAACCGATAGCGTTCGCCGCTGTCGTAGTCGATATCCCAGAATGCCTGACGTCGCTCAAGCGCAACGCCCAGCTGGCTTTTGTTAAACTTGCTGTCGAAATAGCCTTTACGCAGGGAAACGTTGGTCAACGACTTTTTAAAGCGATCGTAATCCCCGTGATTGAGCACGGTGCCCACTTTCGGGCGGTTGCTGAGCAGATCCAGGTAGTCCCGATCCGTGCGCGCACCGCCGCGCAGCACCACGTTCGTGCCGCCAATCAAAACGGGTTCGCCCGGCGAAACGCGGGCAATCAATACCTGACGCCCCTTCGCCGGCGGCGGGCGTAAGTCGAAATCGATGGTGGGTTCGTAGTACCCCAACGCCTTTAAGCCTTCGCGAATGGCGTCATCCACGCGCGCGCGAAAACGCCGATCCGGCGTCACTTCATCGCTCTGGATGGTAGAAAGCTGCGCACGCACGTTTTTTTCCAGCGCCCCGGATAACCCCTCAACCTGCAAACGGACATTCGCCGCGCTGGCAATCCCGCTTGTCAGCATTAAACTGACTAAACATAACTGGCGGATCTTTGTCACGTTTTCTCCTGAATATCCCTGTTTCCACCCTGGAAGCAAATGCAGTGCCGCTCCGCGGCAAAATACGGCCTGCTGGTCAAAAACCCAAATTACGGGTTGAAAAAGGGTGCAACACCCAAATATTTCTTATGATTAAATCTAGACTCATTCATCGCATTTATTGTGTTCAATTAAACGCTTCGTGACAACCTTAACCGAAACAACGCTACCCGGGAGGCCCCACCGTGAGTTTATTCGATAAAAAGCATCTGGTATCACAAGCCGATGCGTTACCGGGACGCAACACCCCTATGCCAGTGGCGACATTACACGCCGTAAACAACCATTCAATGACAAATGTTCCTGATGGAATGGAGATCGCCCTGTTTGCCATGGGCTGCTTCTGGGGCGTAGAGCGCCTGTTCTGGCAGCTGCCGGGCGTTTACAGTACCGCTGCGGGCTACACCGGAGGGTATACGCCTAACCCAACCTACCGCGAAGTCTGTTCCGGCGAAACCGGGCATGCCGAGGCGGTCCGTGTGGTGTATGACCCGAGCGTTATCAGCTATGAACAGCTGCTCCAGGTGTTCTGGGAAAACCATGACCCGGCGCAGGGCATGCGTCAGGGTAACGATCACGGCACCCAATACCGTTCGGCTATTTATCCGCTCACCCCAGAGCAGGAGGCCGCAGCCCACGCCAGCCTGACGCGTTTCCAGGAAGCAATGCAGGCCGCCGGTGATAAACGCCAGGTGACGACCGAAATCGCTACCGCGAAACCGTTCTACTATGCCGAAGACGATCACCAGCAGTATCTGCATAAAAATCCGTACGGCTACTGCGGGATTGGCGGCATCGGCGTTTGCCTGCCTCCACAGCAGGCCTGATTACTGCATCAGCGCCACGCG
This sequence comes from Enterobacter cloacae complex sp. P24RS, assembly GCF_014982165.1. Lineage (NCBI taxonomy): Bacteria > Pseudomonadati > Pseudomonadota > Gammaproteobacteria > Enterobacterales > Enterobacteriaceae > Enterobacter > Enterobacter cloacae complex sp. P24RS. Next base: position 80,924 of record NZ_JADCKU010000013.1, on the reverse strand, counting down.
AGCCGCGTGGCGCATAACTCAACCACACTCCCCGCCGCAGGCCCACCTTATTTGTCGAAAACGTGACCTCTGGCAGATTTACACGCCTTTACGCTATACTACCGCTGAAATAATCGGCTCAACGCTACGAGCTGACTTCAATATGTCTTCACACGAATGGTATCAACTCCCCTTCTGAGGATCTGGCGAGAAGCCGGATAAACTATGTTAAACAGTATTTTAGTAATACTTTGTCTTATTGCCGTCAGTGCATTTTTCTCGATATCGGAGATCTCGCTGGCTGCCTCCCGTAAAATCAAACTGAAGCTGCTTGCCGACGAGGGCAACATCAACGCATCACGCATTTTGAAAATGCAGGAAAATCCCGGCATGTTCTTTACCGTGGTGCAGATTGGTCTTAACGCGGTCGCCATTCTTGGCGGTATCGTGGGCGATGCAGCGTTTTCTCCGGCGTTTTATAGCCTCTTTGTAAAGTACATGTCCGTAGAGCTGGCCGAGCAGTTGAGCTTCATCCTCTCCTTCTCGCTGGTCACCGGTTTGTTCATTCTATTCGCGGACCTGACCCCGAAACGCATCGGTATGATTGCGCCAGAAGCTGTGGCTTTGCGTATCATCAACCCGATGCGCTTCTGTCTGTACGTCTTCCGCCCGCTGGTGTGGTTCTTTAACGGCCTGGCGAACGTCATTTTCCGCATCTTCAAGCTGCCGATGGTGCGTAAAGACGACATCACATCCGATGATATTTACGCCGTGGTGGAAGCCGGGGCGCTGGCAGGCGTGCTGCGCAAGCAGGAACACGAGCTGATTGAGAACGTTTTCGAACTGGAATCCCGTACCGTTCCCTCTTCCATGACCGGCCGTGAGAACATCATCTGGTTCGATCTGCATGAAGATGAGCAGAGCCTGAAGACCAAAGTGGCGCAGCATCCGCACTCCAAATTCCTGGTCTGTAACGAAGATATCGACCATATCATCGGCTATGTGGACTCCAAAGACCTGCTGAACCGCGTGCTGGCAAACCAGAGCCTGGCGCTGAACAGCGGCGTGCAGATCCGCAATACCCTGATTGTGCCGGACACCCTGACGCTCTCCGAAGCGCTGGAAAGCTTCAAAACTGCGGGTGAAGATTTCGCGGTGATCATGAACGAATATGCGCTGGTGGTGGGGATTATCACCCTCAACGACGTCATGACGACGCTGATGGGCGACCTGGTCGGCCAGGGGCTGGAAGAGCAAATTGTGCAGCGTGACGAGAACTCATGGCTGATTGACGGCGGTACGCCGATTGAGGACGTGATGCGCGTGCTGGATATCGACGAGTTCCCGCAGTCCGGAAACTACGAGACCATCGGCGGCTTTATGATGTTTATGCTGCGTAAGATCCCGAAACGTACCGACTCGGTGAAGTTCTCCGGCTTCAAGTTTGAAGTCGTGGATATTGATAACTACCGCATCGACCAGCTGCTGGTAACGCGCATTGATAGTAAACCGACCGTGCTGGTGCCGAAACTGCCAGATGCGGAAGAGAAGGTGTCGGCGTAATCCTTCGCCTGCCCCACAAACATCAACGGCTCCCATCGGGAGCCGTCTTTTTAACGACTACTGCATAGCACGTTGGTTAAGCCATCTCAGTTTGCAGACGCATAACCTGACGGTTGACTTCGGACATCACAGACAAGTGCTGTTTGTCCTTCACTTTTGGGATAAGGATTTTGCCCTTATCGAACTCAAAAGCGCCAACATCCTTGATATACAACCGTCCACGGAACAGGATCTTCACGTACTTCGCCACCTGAAGCGGGTTGTAGCGTTGGAAAATTTTCATTCTTGTATCTCCTGCGAATCATACGCCCTTGCGGTGCCACAATCGGCCCGACTGTCCTGAGCGCAAATTTTGATGCCCAATGACTATAGACCAGAACCTCGTACTTACCCAGTGTGCATAAGTTTATTTACCGTTTGATTACAATTATTCAGAATAATCTTTGCAAAGCGTGATGCAGAGCAGTATATGCCGTCGTTTTTGCGTGGATATGTGCGTTCGCCCGCAAACTGGCATCGGGATTGCGGGAAAAGCCCATTGCTCGCACTTATGATTAAAAGCGCATGACCAAGTGGTCGGATCACCTGCTCACAATAAGGAAACACCATGACCCTACGTAACCTCCTGGCAGCAGCTTGCCTGTTGCTGCCGCTGATGGCTTCCGCACACAACATTGAAAAAGGAGAACGTGTTCCGCCGGTCGGTATTGCTGACCGGGGAGAATTGATTCTCGACAATGATAAGTTTAGCTATAAAGCCTGGAATAGCGCGCAGCTCGCGGGCAAAGTGAGAGTTGTACAACATATTGCCGGACGTACATCCGCAAAAGAGAAAAACGCGACCCTTGTGGAGGCGATCAAGACCGCAAAACTCCCGCACGATCGCTACCAGACCACCACCATCGTGAATACCGACGATGCGATTCCCGGCTCCGGGATGTTTGTGCGCTCAAGCCTCGAGAGCAATAAGAAGCTCTATCCGTGGTCGCAGTTTATTGTCGACAGCAACGGCGTGACGCGTAAGGCGTGGCAGCTGGAAGAGGAGAGCTCAGCGATTATCGTGCTGGATAAAGCGGGCCGCGTGCAGTGGGTTAAAGACGGGGCGCTGACGCAGGATGAGGTGCAGCAGGTGGTTGCCCTGCTGCACAAGCTGCTGGATCAGTAGAGTGACACCCGGAAGCCCGGGTTCAGGAATGACTCGCGCGGGGTATAGTCCAGCGGCTTACCCTGCCAGTCATGCACATGCGCGCCCGCCGCTGCGGCAACGGCGTGGCCTGCGGCGGTATCCCAGACGTTCGTCGGCCCAAAACGGGGATACAGCTGCGCCTGCCCTTCTGCCACCAGGCAGAACTTCAGCGACGATCCGATCGACGTCGTCTGGTGTTCGCCCAGCTGTTGCAGGTACTCTTCCAGCTCGCTGTCGCTATGCGAGCGGCTGATCACCACCAGCGGAGGACGGGCATCGCGCACCTGGATCTGCTTACGTACGCCGCACTCTTCCTTCCAGGCTTTGCCTTCCGCCGCGCTGTACATCACCTTCATCACCGGGGCGTAGACCACGCCGAGCACCGCCTTTCCTTTTTCAATCAGGGCGATGTTGACGGTGAACTCACCGTTACGCTTGATGAACTCTTTCGTGCCGTCCAGCGGATCGACCAGCCAGTAACGCTGCCAGTGCTGACGTTCGTCCCAGCTCTGGGGCGCTTCTTCAGAAAGGACCGGAATATCCGGCGTCAGGGCCTGCAAGCCTTTCAGGATCACCGCATGCGCCGCGATATCCGCCGCCGTCACCGGGGAGTCGTCCGCTTTGCTGACAACGTCCATCGGTTTTGCACCGTCGTACACCTGCATAATGGCATCACCCGCATCCCGTGCGAGCTGACAAATTTTATCTAACATTCTCCACCTCTTCGTTAACGCAGTGGGCATAACTTATTGTTTTAGTTATATCGTAATGTGAACAATTCCGCTATCTGTGAAGCAATTCTGGTTTCAGCGCTCTTTTTTCTGGCAGCATTCACACTTCTGTAAGCAACAAATACTACATACATATTCTTTTGTGGCTTGGATCGAAAAAAGGACTCCTCAGATGATTAAGTTTAGCGCAACGCTCCTGGCAACGCTGATTGCGGCCAGCGTTCAGGCAGCGACGGTGGATCTCCGTATTCTGGAAACGACCGATCTGCACGGCAACATGATGGACTTCGATTACTACAAAGATACGCCTGTCGAAAAATTCGGACTGGTACGTACGGCAAGTTTAATCAACGCCGCCCGCGGTGAAGTAAAAAATAGCGTGCTGGTGGACAACGGCGATCTCATTCAGGGCAGCCCGCTCGGCGACTACATGGCGGCGAAGGGGCTGAAGAAAGGCGAGATCCATCCTGTTTATAAGGCAATGAATACGCTGGACTATGCCGTCGGCAACCTCGGCAATCACGAATTTAACTACGGTCTGAAATACCTGCACGACGCGCTGGCAGGCGCAACGTTCCCGTACGTTAACGCCAATATCATCGACGTTAAGACGGAGAAGCCGCTTTTTACCCCTTACCTGATTAAAGAGACCGAGGTGGTCGATAAGGACGGTAAAAAACAGACGCTGAAAATCGGCTATATCGGCTTTGTACCGCCGCAAATCATGACGTGGGATAAAGCCAACCTCGACGGGAAAGTGACCGTCAACGACATTACCGAAACGGCGCGCAAATACGTGCCGGAAATGCGTGCCAAAGGCGCGGACGTGGTGGTGGTGGTGGCCCACTCAGGCCTGTCGGCAGATCCGTATCGGGCGATGGCTGAGAACTCGGTGTATTACCTCAGCCAGGTACCGGGCGTCGATGCGATCCTGTTCGGCCACGCCCACGCCGTCTTCCCGGGTAAAGACTTCGCCAGCATCAAAGGCGCAGATATTGAAAAAGGCACGCTCAACGGCGTGCCAGCAGTGATGCCGGGGATGTGGGGCGATCACCTCGGGGTGGTGGATCTGGTGTTGAACAACGACAGCGGAAGCTGGAAAGTCACCCAGTCGAAGGCGGAAGCGCGCCCGATCTACGACGCGGTGGCCAAAAAATCACTCGCGAATGAAGACAAAGCGCTGGTCGACGTCCTGAAGCACGATCACGACGCCACGCGTGAATTTGTCAGCAAGCCGATCGGTAAATCCGCCGACAACATGTATAGCTTCCTGGCGCTGGTACAGGACGATCCGACCGTGCAGGTAGTCAACATGGCGCAGAAAGCCTACGTCGAGGACTATATTCAGGGCGATCCGGACCTGGCCAATCTGCCGGTACTGTCTGCCGCGGCGCCATTCAAAGTGGGCGGACGTAAGAACGATCCGGCCAGCTACGTTGAGGTGGAAAAAGGCCAGCTGACCTTCCGTAATGCCGCGGATCTCTACCTCTATCCCAACACCCTCGTGGTGGTGAAAGCCACGGGGAAAGAGGTGAAGGAGTGGCTGGAGTGCTCTGCCGGGCAGTTCAATCAGATCGATCCGCACAGCAGCAAGCCGCAGTCGCTGATTAACTGGGACGGTTTTCGCACCTACAACTTCGACGTGATCGACGGCGTGAAGTATCAGATTGATGTTACCCAGCCCGCGAAATATGACGGCGAGTGCCAGGCCATTAATCCGCAGGCGGAGCGCATTAAAAACCTGACCTTCAACGGCAAGGCCATTGGCCCGAATGCCACCTTCCTGGTGGTGACCAACAACTACCGCGCCTACGGCGGTAAGTTTGCCGGTACGGGTGACAGCCACATCGCCTTTGCCTCGCCGGACGAGAACCGCTCGGTGCTGGCGGCGTGGATTAGCGCAGAGTCGAAAAAGGCGGGTGAAATTCATCCGGCGGTGGACAGCAACTGGCGTCTGGCGCCTATCCACAGCGACACGACGCTGGATATTCGCTTTGAGACATCATCGTCCGATAAAGCAGCCGCGTTTATCAGGGATAACGCGCAGTATCCGATGAAAAAGGTCGCGACGGATGATATCGGGTTCGCGATTTATCAGGTGGATTTAAGCAGGTAGCGGTGATTGTGCCGGGTAAGGCGAAACCGCCACCCGGCTTTTACGCCGCACGCTCATCCCGATTCGCCATCACCTGCGGCGTATTCACCTCAATCCAGTCCGCCAGCGCGGCGACTTTCTCGCTGACCTCGATACCCATCGGGGTCAGACTATACTCCACGTGCGGCGGCACAACCGGATAAGAAACGCGGTTAACAAACCCGTCCTGCTCTAGTGCCTGAAGCGACTGGGCCAGCATTTTCTCGCTGACGCCGCCCATCTTGCGGCGCAGGTCGCTGAAGCGATGCGTGCCCTGACGCAATGCCACCAGGATCAGCACGCCCCAGCGGCTGGTAACGTGTTTGAGCACCTCCCTTGATGGACACTGTTCCGCAAAGAGGTTGCCATCGCGCATTTGCTCGCTGAGCGTCGGTACCGTTGTTTTCATACTTACCTTTTTGTGCGTACTTACTAAAAGTTAGTGATGGTGATAGTGTGCCACAACACCAGACAAACACGAAGGAGATTCATCATGATCGCGATTACCGGCGCAACCGGCCAGCTTGGCCAACTCGTTATTGAAGAACTGCTGAAAACCGTTCCGGCCAGCCAGATCGTGGCTATTGTGCGTAACCCGGCAAAAGCCGACGCCTTTAGCCAGCGGGGAATAGTGGTACGTCAGGCGGACTATACCGACCAGGCCGCGTTCACCACCGCCCTGAACGGCGTGGATAAGCTGCTGCTTATCTCCTCCAGCGAAGTGGGCCAGCGCGCCGCACAGCATCAGAACGTGATTAACGCCGCCAAAGCCGCCGGGGTGAAACTTATCGCCTACACCAGCCTGCTGCATGCGGATACCTCCCCGCTGGGTCTGCACGTTGAACACGTAGAAACCGAGAAAGCGCTGGCTGAATCCGGCGTACCTTACACCCTGCTGCGCAACGGCTGGTATACCGAAAACTATCTTGCGAGCGTGCCGCCTGCCCTGGAACACGGCGTATTTATTGGTGCCGCAGGTGAAGGCAAAATTGCCTCGGCGACCCGGGCGGATTACGCGGCGGCGGCAGCAAAAGTGGTTTCTGAAGAGGGTCATGCCGGCAAGGTGTATGAACTGGCGGGCGACAGTGCCTGGACGCTGAGCGAACTGACGGCGGAGCTGAGCAGGCTGAGCGGCAAGCCGGTGGCGTATCAGAACCTGAGCGAAGCGGACTTCGCCGCCGCGCTGAAGGGCGCAGGCCTGCCTGCCGGGCTGGCGGATATGCTGGCGGATTCCGATACCGGCGCGTCCAAAGGCGGCCTGTTTGACGACAGCCGTACCCTGAGCAAACTGATCGGCCGCCCGACCACGCCGCTGGCGGAGAGCATCAAAGCAATTCTGTAATTGTTAAGAATTAGTTATTTTTGGTGGCATCCCTTCGGGTCATCTCTGATAATGAGGCGATGACCCACGAGGAGGCTCACTGTGCAAGGCGTACCGGAACAGTTTACTGATGAGAGAGACAGCGCGCGCTTTCGCCATCTGGCGCAGCTGCCGGGTCTGGAGCTTTATCACGCCCATATCTCTGACTACGCCTTCGAGCCGCACACTCACGAAGCGTTTGGCATCGGCACCATTGAAACCGGCGCCGAACGCTTCCGCTATCGCGGTACCCAGCATCTTGCCGCGGAAAAATCCGTCGTGACCATGAACCCGGACGAGATCCACACCGGCGAATCCGCCACCGAAGGCGGCTGGCGTTACCGGATGGTCTATATCGAACCCGACCTGCTGGAAGAAGTCACCGGCCTGCGCCACTGGTGGTTTAGCGACGTCACGCGTCACGATCCGCTGCGTTCGCAACAGATAGGCCAGTTGATTTATGGCCTGTGGCACACGGACGATCCGCTGGCGCAGAAAGGATTGCTGCTGGATCTGATTGAGACGTTCCAGCCGCTGGCCCGTCATGCGCCGGTAGCCCGGGAGGGCGCGCACCGCTTCGAGCGCGTTCGCGACTATCTGCACGACAACTATATGCGCGCGCTCACCCTGGACGAGCTGGCGAGCGTCGTTTCGCTCAGTCCGTACCATTTCCAGCGCCAGTTTAAGGCCCATTTTCACGTCACCCCACATCAGATGCTGATGGCCATCCGACTGTGGCGCGCCAAGGCGTTTCTCACTCACGGCATGCCTGCCGCCGAAGTCGCCGCCGCAACGGGGCTGACCGATCAGTCTCACCTGACCCGCGCCTTTACCCGCCGCTACGGCATTACGCCCGTGCGTTACCAGAAGCAGGTTTCGCCGCGCTTAACGGCTCAGGGCTTTATTGCACGTTAAATACTGTGCTTAGATTATTTATGAGTTATTGCAGCGATACACTGTCCCGCTTAGCGTGACGTTAGTTTGTTGGCTGGAACCTGAGCCGAAGTAGGCGCTCCCGGTCTGCCCTGCTCGCTGCGTAAGAATAACGACAACGTTACCCCCCATATTGTAAGCCTGGTTTTTTAAATCATTACGTGCGCCAGTCTCAAGATTAGAGTTTGACGTCCATCCCCCCGTGAAGAAGTTTCCCTGGCTGCCCGTCACTTCACCCAGGAATGTACAATTGCCGGTTGGTTCAGTATTAGTAATACGTACCCGTTCAGCGCCCTGGTTCAAGTTATTTGCTGAGCATGCGGTTAACGCCATACTGAATAATACTATCGCTCTTTTTTTCATGTCTTTATTTTATCCCTTTGAAATAAAATGAGTTATCAGGCATGTATGTTATACACGCGCGATCACTCAAATAGCGCATCAATAATAGAGTAATGTTACATTCAACTCAAGAATTATAATTCCTCATCTAAAGCCGGTCACAAATAAAACTGGTTTTTGCCGGGCTAAATCGTGAGCACGATAATGGTCTTCGCTTTCATTGATTTCTTCATTACTCCCGTTGCCAAAGCTCGCGCTTGGGTTTACAACCATTAGTGCAAACGCCGCCATTAAGCAGACTAAAAATAGTTTTATCACAATTACATCAACGTTCGATCGTAAGACAAACATAATCGCCACCTCGCTGTGGCTATTAAGACGGTGCAGATAAAAAATGAAAAACTATCAAAAACGCTTACCGCGCCTGAAATAATCTAGTAGCCTGCTGCCTTATTGGCAGCCTTAATTCTTTTGGATCGCGAGTCTTTCTCATATTTGTCTTTCTCCTCTAACACACTTCCAACCGCATCAATCCATGAATTAGCCATACAGCCGGTAAAAAGCGTTATTGAAAGCAGCAGTAGCGCATTTTTTAAAAAATGTAATTTCATTTGTTTTCCTGTCAACATCGAACTGACTGTATTTTATTTTACCAGGCGAATGGATAACATCAGCGTTGGCGACAATGTACGTAGGAAAAGTCCCACAATCCTGCGTGGAGAGTTGCGTGTTACGGAAATCAGTCAGTGACGATAAAAAGAGGAAAAACCTTACACGTGAAAGCGAAAAGGGACACCTCGTTCTGTAGTAAAAATGGCTATACTGAGCGTTAAGTAGCAAGTAAACAGAACGATTTAACAACCTATTATTCAACACGTTATATACATTTACGTATTCAGGTTGTTTTGGTGAAGCCTGATTTGAAATGAACTGACTGCACGGGTTCAACCTACAGCCAGTTTGTCGCCGCACCAGTGGAATGAACCAGGCTAATGCGTTAACATCAGAATAATGCATCGCTTGCCGATTATATTAAGGGTTAGTATGAAAACCGCACTTGTTGTAGACGATCATCCTTCAGTCCGCATGGCATTGAAAATGACATTAGAAAAGATAGGCTTCACTCATGTGGATGAATGTGATAACGGTGCGCAGGCTATAAACCAGATAAAAAAAGGGAAATACAATATCGTCATACTGGATATTGGTATTCCTAACATGGATGGGATGTCGGTTATCGCGGCGGTGCGAAAAGCAGAGATTAATACAAAAATCCTGGTGTTCACCTCACAGTCAGCGGAACTCTATGCCAGCAGATGCATGATGTCCGGCGTGTCTGGATTTTTGACAAAGAATGAGGGTATGGAAGATGTTTCAGCGGCGATCAAAGCCATCAATTCTGGTTTTACATTTTTTCCAAATATAAGCTATGCCAACAATTTTACATCAAGAAAATCATCCTCACTGACAAACCGCGAACTAGAGGTACTGCGTAAAATCATTGCTGGAATGAAAAATATTGAAATAGCAGACAGCATGTGCCTGAGCAGCAAAACAATCAGTACCTATAAAACCCGGATAATGACAAAAATGGGCGTTACGACACTGGTTGATTTGATCGAGATTGCTAAAAGAGAAAAGATTGAATGAAGCGATGGGTTCACTTTAAGCTGCTGCTTATTTTATTGCCATTGTACGCCTGTGCGGAACCACTGAGCGATAAATCTCTGTCTCTGGAACTTTACCCCGATACAACCATGCAGCGTTTTTATAAGCAATCTCTGAAGGTGGGTGTTTACAGACCCGATTATCCGCCTTTCGATATCGTTATTAATGGCGAATACCTTGATGGGATCAATGCCGACATACTGCGGACAATCCGTAATAATTCGGATATCCATTTCTCTGTCACCCTTTTCGATAACGCTGTCGCTGCTTTTGACGCGCTGACAGAAGGTTCTATTGATGCGATCACGACCACTGGCCCGGTAACTGAAACGAAAAAATCCAGGTATTCTTATCTCCCGGTTATTTCAACGAATAAAATAGTTGAAATCACACCCGCGGAAAATAAACCCGATACAAAAGATTACGAGACGATTGCCACCGTTGATCGGTTTATTTCTGATGAGTTTATAAAAGAGCGCTATCCTGAAGCAAAAATAAACCGCTACGATTCCGTACTGAATGCGCTTGCCTCTGTCGCCCTCCATAAAAACGATATCTATGTGGGTGATGCAATAAGTGCTGGTTATTTTTATAACAATAGCGTTTTCAACACCCTTCACGTCAGTCGCCAGCTTAATACCATTAACCAGGCAGAAGGAAAAGTATACTTCGCAATACGTAACTCTGATATAAAAACCAGACAAATCATAGAATCCGGGCTACAAAAGATATCCCAGTCAGATCTGTCAGAATTCATAAGGGGCTGGGATAAATCCAGTGATTTTATCACGCCGGGTTCACCACAATATCTCACCGAAAAGGAAGCCCGGTGGTTACAAGGTAAGAAGCAGTTTTATGTTCAGCTGCCAACAACCGCGCCACCTTTTTCAGAATATGCTAACGGGACGTTTACTGGCATCATCCCTGATGTCTTTAGTCTGATTGGCAAAATGCTTAACGTTACGTTTGCATTTTTGCCAGAAAACCCGTCATCAAAGAACATTAATCCTGATGAGATCGTTGGCTTTGCCAGCTCCGTATACAACACCGATACGCGATATCGGTTTACCCGAAGCTTCATTCAGTTTCCTCTTGTTTTCGTTACTCGTCACGGTGAGAGCCTAAAAAAATTGCCTACGCGCGCTCGCCGGATCGCGACTTTTATGGATGTTAATCATCTCGAGGGTTATGATCTCACTTCGTATACCGTTGTGCCTGTATCTTCGACGGCAGCTGCCTATGATTTATTAAGCAGTAACAAAGTCGATGCCGTACTTGATAATTTTGTCTCCGCTAATTATTACACACACACGCATCAATATTCCCTGGCCATAGACGATATAGTTGATGGAAATTTTGCCAAACTTTCCCTGGGCATTTCCGCGCACAATGAAATTTTGTATGAAATAATCAATAAATCATTAAAGAACCTCGCCGGATCTGAACTCGACGATATCACCACGAAATGGACCGCCGCGCCCTCAAAAACAAGTTTCATCGAAGCAAACAAAACCGCCATCCTCTACACGGTAATAGTCCTTCTCCTGCTGGGCATGATTTCCACCGGCTGGGCGCTTGTCCTTCGAAAGCACGTTCGACATGCACAGCGGACCCAGAGAAAACTGGACGATCAGCTGGCTTTGACAAACGCGCTTATCAACGGCACGCCGAATCCCCTGTATGTTCGTAATAAAGATGCAGAGCTCATATCGTTTAATGAGGCCTATACGGAAGCTTTAAAAGATTTCCATATCGAACAGGAATACGCCTTTAGTCAGGCTGAGTTTGAAAATACAACGGCCTCTCATCTTTCGTCTCTTGAAGCATACCGCCAGGATTTCTTCAGCGTGTTACGGGACAAGGTATCAATATCGAAAGACCGGGCAATTACATTCAGCGATGGGCGCCCTGATGCCGTGATATATCACTGGATGGTGCCATTCCTGGATGCCGAAGGCCGCGTAAATGGCGTTATTGGCGGCTGGATTGACATCACGTCGAGAATCGAAATGGAAGAGAGCCTTAGAGCAGCCAGGAAGGAATCTGAAAGGGCGAACGTAGCAAAATCCACTTTTCTTGCCACCATGAGCCATGAAATTAGAACGCCTCTGAATGCCATTATCGGTATGCTGGAGCTTGGAACAAAAAAACTCCACGATGGAATCATAGACAGTACCGCATTCGACGTCGCCTATTCTTCGTCAAACGTACTACAGGAACTTATTGGTAATATCCTTGATATTTCCATGATTGAATCTGACAAACTGGTTATTCATTATGCAGAAATGGAGCTCAGAAAAACCATTGAACAGATTATCTCCTTATTCAGGCCTGGCGCGTTCAACAAAGGTATCGAGCTTGTGCTCCTATATCCAGCGGAGCTCGACGACATCATTGTGACAACAGATGAGCTTCGGTTCAGACAGGTTGTCAGCAATATCATCAGTAATGCCATCAAATTCACGAATGAAGGCGAAGTGCGTGTCGCAGTAGAATGCGTTAATTCTCAAGTCACAGACGTCGCCCTGCTGCAAATTGCCATAACGGATACGGGCTGCGGTATATCGCCTGAAGGGCAACAGACATTATTCCGACCTTTTTCCCAGGCTGATATTAACGGCTATTCTCATCAGTCAGGCTCCGGGCTTGGACTCCTCATCTCTCGCCGGCTTTGTGAAGCTTTGGGTGGCGGCATACAACTTCATAGTCAACCGGGCGTGGGAACCAGAGTCGACCTTACGTTAAAAGTGGGCGTTAGCCAACAGAAGAGCAAGCGTGCTGCGGCAGAGGTTATAGATATCCAGCCTCAAAACAGCTCAGCCACCGTTCTTGTCGTTGATGATTTTTACCCAAATCTCATGCTATTAAATAAGCAGCTGTCATACCTTGGCTACGTCGTGATCGAATGTAGCGATCCTCGTGACGCATATGCTCAGTGGAGAAGCACCGGTGCCGAGATTATTATCACTGACTGTAATATGCCGTATATCTCAGGAATTGAGCTGACAAAATTAATCCGTAAGGAAAACAGCGATACTGTAATTATCGGCCTGACGGCTGATGCCCGCGATGAACAAAGAGGAGCCTGTCTTCAGGCCGGGATGACGGAATGCCTCTTTAAACCCGTTTCGCTCAAAACCCTATCTCTCGCATTGAGCAAATTTGCCAGCGCTATCCAGCCCGCCACAAACGCATGCGCAAAAGCGGAAGATCGGGTCGACCAGCATGTATTTAACTCCTGCTTAGCGCATCTCGACATCACCATCAGCGATTTGCACGACGCTATCAGCGCGGAAGATTTCTTGCAGATCGCCGAACTTGCTCACCTGATGAAAGGCGGTTTTTATCTTCTGAAGAACGATGCGCTGGCTGACTTATGTACTGAACTGGAAGAAGCCGCAGACAGGAAAACCATCAGCCTCTGCCTTCAGCTTGCGCTACGTCTTGAAGATGCGGTAAGCGATCTCTCGTCATGAACCTTGAGCCTAACCAGGCGCTAATGTCTGGCTTTGACTGAGTATCAGACGCGCTTTTAGATATAATTCCTGACGGCTGTGCGTCCCGATCCGGTCCGACAGTAAAGCGCGCTGACAATAAAGCGTTTTTACCGAGCGAAAGAGCCGTCTGGCCTCAAGAGGAAGGGGGATATCTTTTTCCAGCATTTGCATGGTTCGGTTATCACATCGCGTGAGCAGAGGCAGAACGTTGTCCGAAGCGTGCGAGGCGTAACCGGCAATCCAGCGTTTGATTATTTCAGCCACCGCATAAATGCGGGTATCTGGAGTAATGAACAGCGTTCGTTCATATCCGCTGGTCCCTGACAGCATTCGGAAGCAAGAGTCAGTACAGAAAACAATACGAGGGCTCTTCCCTTCCATTGCCGCATCCTCCTTCATCCGCCATACGAACACCTGTGGCAGCGTCATTCCGACAAAGACCTGCACCTGGATCTCTGGCATGGTAATAATGTCTGGCGAAATAATATTCCTGAACAGCACCACCAGCGCGGAACAAAATACATTATTGGCTCCGCTGATAGAAATACGGGAACGCCCTGCCAGCATCACCTGTTCGGACCATATGACTTCCTGCATCTTCTTTCCTGTAAAATAGGCCGATCGTTCTCATCGTCCCACGTCGTTGATGGCAGGATATGAAAACCGACGTTATGCCGTGGTCGTAAAAATCCGTCGACTATAGTAATCACACCGTCTCTCGAAGCCTGTAGGTCTTATAGGTATGTCTTGTAGGATTAAACTGAAACCACGGAAAAAGTATCCTGGCGGCTGACGCTTTGGCCCCATGTCTTTCGCTAATGCGCAACCTCATACAATACGCACGCATCTGTGCCTCCTACACTGGCTACAACATGTATTACTGTGGACGGAAAGATGATTAGCGGCGTGTTGTATGCCCTGCTTGCAGGGTTGATGTGGGGACTGATTTTCGTCGGCCCGCTGATAGTGCCGGAGTACCCGGCGATATTGCAGTCGACCGGACGCTATCTGGCGCTGGGGCTGATTGCCGTGCCGCTGGCGTGGCTGGGGCGTGCGCGTCTGCGCCAGCTGAGTCGCCAGGACTGGCTCACCGCGCTGGCGCTGACCGTGATGGGCAACCTGATCTACTACGTCTGCCTGGCCAGCGCCATTCAGCGCACCGGCGCGCCGGTTTCCACCATGATTATCGGCACGCTGCCGGTCGTCATTCCTGTGTTCGCGAACCTGCTGTACAGCCAGCGTGACGGCAAACTGGCGTGGTCAAAAATGGTGCCCGCGCTGGTATGCATCGCCGTGGGGCTGGCTTGCGTGAATATTGCCGAACTTCGCCATGGCCTGGAAAATTTCAGCATGTGGCGTTACGGTTCAGGGATCTTTCTGGCGGTTATTTCAGTTGTGTGCTGGGCCTGGTATGCCCTGCGCAACGCACGCTGGCTGCGGGAAAACCCGGATAAGCATCCAATGATGTGGGCCACGGCGCAGGCGCTGGTCACGCTTCCCGTCTCGCTGCTGGGCTATGCGGGTGCGTGTGTCTGGCTGGGTAGCCAGCATCCGGATTTTGCCCTGCCCTTCGGACCGCGCCCGTGGGTATTCGTCGGGTTAATGGTTGCCATTGCCGTGCTGTGTTCGTGGGTGGGCGCGCTGTGCTGGAACATTGCCAGCCAGAAGCTGCCGACGGTGATATTAGGGCCGCTGATTGTCTTTGAGACGCTGGCCGGGCTGCTCTATACCTTCCTGATGCGCCAGAGCATGCCGCCGCTGTTAACGGCCTGCGGGATCGCGCTGCTGGTCGTTGGGGTGGTGATTGCGGTAAGAGCGAAGCCGGAAAAACCGAGGGTTGTTCCGGCGTCGGAGGGGTGATGATTGCCGGGTGGCGGCTGCGCCTTACCCGCCCTGCACTGTCCTCGAACGTAGGCCGGGTAAGCGTCAGCGCCACCCGGCACAATGTCAGAACGTTTCCCAGTTCGCTTCAGACGCCGTTGCTACGGGCTGCGCCTTAGGCGCGTAAGCCTTCACGGGCGCGGCTTTTACCGCCTGGTTGCGGGTGATCTTAAACACCGCCACCGCTTCGTTCAGGCGCGCGGCCTGATCTTCCAGCGCCGCTGCCGCTGCCGCAGACTCTTCCACCAGCGAGGCGTTCTGCTGGGTAACGCGATCCATCTCCGCTACCGCCTGGCCCACCTGATCGATACCGCGGCTCTGCTCGTCGGAGGCTGAGGCAATCTCACCCATGATGTCCGTCACGCGCGTAACCGCATTGACGATTTCCGCCATCGTCGCCCCCGCTTCATTCACCAGCTGAGAGCCCGCGTTAACGCGCTCGCCGGAATCATCGATCAGCGCTTTGATCTCTTTCGCCGCCTGCGCGCTGCGCTGAGCAAGGGTACGCACCTCGCCCGCGACAACCGCGAAGCCCCGCCCCTGCTCGCCCGCACGCGCCGCTTCGACCGCCGCGTTCAGCGCCAGAATGTTGGTCTGGAAGGCGATACCGTCGATCACGTTGGTGATCTGCGCAATCTTGCTGGAGCTGGTGGCGATTTCATCCATCGTACGCACCACGCCCTCGACCACGTTTCCGCCCTTCTTCGCGGTGGAAGAAGCATCCAGCGCCAGACGCGACGCCTGACGCGCGTTATCGGCGTTTTGCTTCACGGTAGCGGTTAGCTGCTCCATGCTGGCTGCCGTCTCTTCCAGGGAGGCGGCCTGCTGCTCGGTACGGGACGAGAGATCGTTACTGCCCGCCGAGATTTCACCCGCGCCGGTGTAGATTGTATCTGCGCCTTCGCGCACCACGCCCACCGTATTCGCCAGCGCGGTCTGCATCTCCTGAACGTTACGCGCCAGGATCGCCATTTCGTTTTTACCCTCAGCGTGAATCGGCTGGGTTAAATCGCCTGCCGCAATGGCGCGGATGTGGTTGATCACCTCTTCTAGCGGCAGCAACAGCACGCGGCGCATGGCAATCCAGCTGGAGATAATGACGGCTACCACCAGCAGCATGACCGCAGAAAGGATCCACAGAATTCGCTTGTAGTCACTTTCATTGTCCTTGATGCCTTTGTCGGTGAGCGCGGCCTGCGCCTCGCGCCATTCGCGGTAGACCTTTTGCATCGCGGTCTGCTTGTGTTCGGCATTTTGTTTGAACATCTCTTCCAGGTTGCCCTGACCCAGCAGAACGTTCATCTGCGTCAGCGTGGCGGAGTAGATGCGATACTGCTCTTCAAGCCTGTCGGCCAGGTGCTCGTCCATGCCCGGCGTTTCCGGCAGCGCGTAGTATTTATCGTAATGGGTCTGGGCATCGGCCAGCAGGTTTTTCGCGGTATTGACCAGCTCGTTCAGCTGCCCGCCGTTAATCTGAGATGCCATGCTGCTTTGCAGACGCAGCATGCCGCGGTTGAGGGTAACGCGCGCCTGGTTAAGGCTGATCCAGGCGTCGGTCAACTCCGCGACGTTCTGGCTGGAAAGCTGAGAAACGGTGAAGTTCTCTTTATCGTTATTGAGCGCATTAATGAAAATGCCGGCTGAGATCAGCTGCATGATGCCGAGCACGAGCAGCACCGAGATGAGAAGAGTAATGACTTTTATACGTTTAAACATGCGTTGCCTTTTGATATGCAGGTATTGTCTGACCTGTATCTATCGGCACGTGCGGCAGGTTGTTTACTGTTTCTCCACCTTTAAAAACTTTCGAAAGCTTTTTTCTGCATTCAATCAGCAGGTTAAAAGCACGCTTTTTTTTGTGATCGCCCTCTCACTTTTACCCTTGCCTCTAAAGGGTTATAGTATCGCTTTAAAGATGCATTTAAAATGCACCTTATATTTTTGATGATGAGGTAACTGCTATGGCCTTCCGCGACCAACCCCTGGGCGAGCTGGCGCTCTCCATCCCTCGCGCTTCTGCGCTGTTCCGTAAATACGATATGGATTACTGCTGCGGCGGTAAGCAAACGCTGGCGCGCGCAGCGTCGCGTAAAGAGCTGGATGTAGAAGCTATCGAAGCGGAGCTGGCTAAGCTGGCAGAACAGCCTGTCGACAAAGACTGGCGCACCGCGCCGCTGGCTGAAATCATCGACCACATTATCGTGCGTTACCATGACCGTCACCGTGAACAGCTGCCGGAGCTGATTTTACAGGCCACCAAAGTAGAGCGCGTTCACGCCGATAAACCTTCCGTACCGCGCGGCCTGGCGAAATACCTGACCATGCTGCACGAAGAACTCTCCAGCCACATGATGAAAGAAGAGCAGATCCTCTTCCCGATGATTAAACAGGGCATGGGGAGTCAGGCGATGGGGCCCATCAGCGTGATGGAAAGCGAACATGATGACGCCGGCGAACTGCTGGAGGTGATCAAACACACCACCAACAACGTCACGCCGCCGCCTGAGGCGTGCACTACCTGGAAAGCCATGTACAACGGCATTAATGAGATGATTGACGACCTGATGGAGCACATCAGTCTTGAGAATAACGTGCTGTTCCCGCGGGCATTGGCTGATAAATAAAAAAGCCCGGTAGCGCTAGCGCTTACCGGGCCTACAACGTCCTCGAACGTAGGCCGGGTAAGCGTCAGCGCCACCCGGCACATGCTTAACGCATGCCTGCCATACGTTTCTTACCGATAAACAGCCAGCCCAGCCCCAGCGCGATAAACCACAGTGGCGTGACGATCAGCGCCTGACGGGTATCGTCTTCCAGCGTCAGCAGCACCAGCACAAAGACGAAGAACGCCATGCACACCCAGCACATCAGCTTGCCCAGCGGCATCTTGTAGATCGACTTCTCGTGCAGGTGTGGACGCTGCTTGCGGTACACCAGGTACGAGCAGAGGATGATGGTCCAGACGAACATGAACAGGATCGCCGACACCGTGGTGATCATGGTGAACGCGCCGATTACGCTCGGGTTGACGTAAAGCATCACCACGCCGCCCAGCAGGCAGATACAGGAGAAGGTCAGCCCTTTCGCCGGCACCGCGCGTTTTGAGAGTTTGGCAAACGCGCTCGGGGCAACGCCCTCCTGCGCCAGTCCGAACAGCATACGGCTGGTGGAGAACACGCCGCTGTTCGCAGACGACGCCGCAGAGGTAAGCACCACGAAGTTAATCAGGCTTGCCGCCGCCGGCAGACCGACCAGCACAAACAGCTCAACGAACGGGCTCTTGGTTGGCACCACCGAACTCCACGGCGTCACGGACATAATGATAATCAGCGCGAATACGTAGAACATGATGATACGCAACGGGATGGAGTTAATCGCGCGCGGCAGGGATTTCTCCGGATCTTTGGTTTCCGCCGCCGTGGTGCCGACCAGCTCAATCCCCACGAACGCGAATACCGCAATCTGGAAGCCGGCAAAGAAGCCGCTGATGCCTTTCGGGAACCAGCCGCCGTCGTTCCACAGATGGGCAAACGACGCCTGAACGCCGGTTGGCGACTGGAAGTGCGTCAGCACCATCACCAGCCCGACGACAATCAGCGCGATGATGGCAACGATTTTGATCATCGCGAACCAGAACTCCATCTCACCGAACATTTTTACGGTGGCGAGGTTAAGGCTCAGCAGCAGGATAATCACCGCCAGCGAGGCCACCCAGTCCGACAGGCCGGGGAACCAGAACTGTGCGTAGGCCGTGATGGCGACAACGTCCGCCATACCGGTGACCACCCAGCAGAACCAGTAGGTCCAGCCGGTGAAATAGCCTGCCCAAGGACCGAGCAGGTCGGACGCGAAATCGCTGAAGGATTTATATTCGAGGTTCGAGAGCAGCAGTTCACCCATTGCACGCATCACGAAGAAGAGCATAAAACCGATGATCATATAAACGAAGATGATCGACGGGCCGGCAAGACTGATGGTTTTGCCCGATCCCATAAACAGCCCGGTGCCGATGGCGCCCCCAATGGCAATGAGCTGAATGTGACGGTTAGTGAGATTTCGCCGTAGCGACTGTTCAGACGTCGCCTCTTCCGCGGCGGCGACTTTGACCTGATCTACCATGTGATATTTTCCTGTTTATGCCTGTCTGTGTTGTTACGGCTCTTCTGGCCTTTAAATACGCCAAATAAATGACGGTCCCTTTGTAAGGACTAATCGATAGTAGGTAAGAATCGGCGGGATGAATACTATGATTTGGATATTATGTTAATAATATGTTGAAAGTGAGTGTCATATCACTCATACAGCGCGAAACAGCTCACAAAAATACACGTAACAGTTTCGTTTGCAATACAAAATGTTGATTCCGTCGTAACTCCAGGTTTTATCGCTATTTTCCTCTCCCCGACTGGAGAGAGGAAAATAAGAAAAACCGATTACAGGATTTCCAGCAGCTCGACTTCAAACACCAAGGTGCTGAATGGCGGAATGGACGCGCCAGCGCCGCGCTCGCCGTAAGCCAGGTTGTGCGGGATGGTCAGTTCCCACTTTGAGCCTACCGGCATCAGGGTCAAGGCTTCGATCCAGCCTGGAATAACGCCGTTAACCGGGAACTCAGCCGGTTCGCCACGCGCAACGGAGCTGTCGAACACGGTACCGTTGATCAGCTTACCGGTGTAGTGTACGCGAACGTGGTCGGTACGCGCCGGGATAGCGCCATCACCCTGATTGATTACGCGGAACTGCAAGCCGGACTCGGTGCTGTTCACGCCTTCACGCTCGCGGTTCTCTTCCAGATATTTAACGCCTTCTGCCGCCATCTCTTCGAAACGCGCGCGACGCACGGCGTCAGCACGTTCGTGAATTTCACGCAGCGCACGGTGCACAACGTCAACCGGCACGGCGGGTTGCTTGCCTTCCAGCGCATCAGCGATACCCGCCACCAGCGCTTCCGGTAACAGACCTTCCAGGCCGGATTCGCTCAGCTGCTGTCCTACCTGCAAGCCGATGCCGTAGCTTGCCTGCGCTTCGATAGTGTCAAAAGTCGGGGTGGTCATGGGTTTTCCTTCCATCACATTTAAAGTAGCGGGCAGCATATCAGCCATGCCCTTATGGGTAAAACTTTGTCTTAAGTAAAGGTGACAAACAGCGGCGAAACGGAAACAATAGTAGCCGTCAGGATTTTCCCAAATATATGTCACGAAAGCTGGCTTTGTTACGCCCATCAGGCAGTTAGCAAACTACACTTCTCAGGACAGGATAAAAAGACGCGGAGCAGGAGGAGAGCCATGCCCGGGCGATTTGAACTGAAACCTACCCTGGCGAAAATCTGGTATGCGCCGGATAACTTTCGCATCATGGACCCGCTGCCGCCTTTGCACCGCAGAGGCATTATCATTGGCGTGCTGCTGATCGTCATCGGCTTCCTGCTTCCTTCCGGCAGTGACAACGTTGATACCGCGCCGGTCAGCCGGAATGCGGAGCTGGATATCCAGTCGCAAAGCCAGCCGCAGCCGGATTCACAGCCGATGCAGACGCAGCTGGTCACGCCCTCTAACGATCCGGGCCAGGTTGCGCCGGTTGAACCTGAACCCGTTCAGGAAGATCAGGAGCAGGCCGCCGTTCCTTCAGAGCCGCAGGCGCAACAGCCGACCGGCATTGAGCAGCAGTGGCGTTCGTATCGCGTAGAATCAGGGAAAACACTTGCCCAGCTGTTCCGCGACCATAATCTGCCGGCAACGGATGTGTATGCCATGGCGCAGGTTGAAGGGGCAGGCAAACCGCTCAGCAACCTGCAAAATGGTCAGATGGTGCAGATCCGCCAGAATGCCAGCGGCGTAGTGACGGGGCTGACCATTGATACGGGGAATGGTCAGCAGGTGCTGTTTACCCGTCAGCCGGACGGCAGTTTTATCCGGGCACGCTAGTTCCCGTAGGCCGGGTCAGGCGAAGCCGCCTCCCGGCACGTCATTTCTCAGGCGCTCCGCTTGTTCACCCACCAGATCCCCGAACAGACCAGCACCAGGGCAATCGCGTATTTGAGGTCCAGAATGTTTTCGCCGAGGAAGATGGCGGAAAGCACCGTCCCTGCAACAGGAATGACAAAGTTGAACGGAGCAATCATGCTCACGCGGTTCACCTTCAGCAGCGCGCTCCACAGGGCGAACGCCACGGATGAGAGCAGGGTCAGGTAACCCAGCACGGCGACGGCCTTCATGCTGTGCACCTCCAGCGTCCCGCCCGTGATATAGCCTCCCGCAACCAGTGCCGCCCCGCCTATCGCCAGCTGCCAGCCCGTCATCACCGTCGGGTCAACGGTCTGGGAAATACGTTTCCCGTAAAGCGTGGCGGCAGAGAGAATAAAGGCCGCCAGCACGACAAATCCGTCACCTTGCCAGACAAACTGGAAATCACGTAACCCGCCGTGGAAGTTCACCAGCATTACCCCGGCGAAGCCCAGAACGCAGCCCAGCGTTTTGTTGTAGCTGAGTTTGTCATTGTGGTAGATAAAGTGCGCCAGCAGCACGCTGAAGAAGGTGCCGGTGGCATTCATGATCGAGCCGTTCACTCCGGTAGTGTAGGCCAGGCCGATATAAAAGAAGGTGTACTGGATGGTAGTCTGGGTAAGCCCAAGGATCGTGAGCTGGCCAAACTGCGTGGGCGTGAGCCTGCCAATCGGTTTTCGCTGGGCCAGGGCAAAGAGCAGCAGCAGCGCACCGGCAAACAGAAAACGGTATCCGGCAAAGACGACTTTGGACGGGATATCATCGGTCGCGATCTGAAAAAGTTCGTAGCCGCTTTTAATGGCCGGGTAAGAGCTTCCCCAAAGCAGACAGCAGAGCGTGGCGCAGGCATAGGCCACATTTCGACGGGCAAAGACGGGCGTGGGCAGAGCGGTATCCATGACAAATCTCATAAATAAAATTGCGTTTCAATTTATTATCAGAGAATGCGTCAGGAATAGCGACCTTACAATAGCAAAACATGACGTAGGGTCACGCTAAAAAGCAAAACGCCGGCACAAGGCCGGCGCTTCGACGTGAGCAGAGTAAAAAATTACTCAGCTACTACGTTAACAACCAGTTTAGCGAACACTTCGCTGTGAACCTGGAAGTCAACTTCGTGCTCACCAGTGGTACGCAGAACGCCGTTCGGCATGCGAACTTCGCTCTTAGCCACTTTAACGCCTGCCGCAGTGACTGCATCAGCGATATCGCGGGTACCGATGGAACCGAACAGTTTACCTTCGTCGCCAGCTTTAGACGCGATGGTAACGGTGCCCAGTGCGTTGATTGCTTCAGCGCGAGCGTTAGCAGCCGCCAGAACGTCAGCCAGTTTGGCTTCCAGTTCAGCACGACGTGCTTCGAAAAACTCTACGTTTTTCTTAGTAGCTGGAACAGCTTTACCCTGTGGTACCAGGAAGTTACGAGCGTAACCCGCTTTAACGTTTACCTGATCACCCAGGCTGCCCAGGTTTGCTACTTTATCAAGCAGAATAACTTGCATTACCTTATCCTCTTAAAGTCGTATTAATGGACCGTGCCCGATTACTGATGACGATCAGTGTACGGCAGCAGAGACAGGTAGCGAGCGCGTTTGATAGCGCGAGCCAGCTGACGCTGATATTTTGCACGAGTACCGGTGATACGGCTTGGGACAATCTTACCGCTTTCGGTGATGTAGTTTTTCAGCGTTGCGATATCTTTATAGTCGATCTCTTGAACGCCTTCCGCGGTGAAACGGCAGAACTTGCGACGACGGAAATAACGTGCCATTTGGCTAGTCTCCAGTATCTATCAAATCAATCTGCTCGGCATGCAGAACCATTTTGCTCAGGCCGTTCTTTGCCTTGTGGCAAGAGATGAACCCCTGAACGATTACTGCGCTACCGACCGTTAAACTGTGAGTAATGGCCTGGTTTTCGTGTCCGCTAATGATAACGGGCATTTGACACCACGCCTGCCGGTGAAACCCGGCTTCCTCTTGCACAGAACGATGCTCAAGCACGAACTGGCAATGCGGAATTCCTGATGGGCTGACCTTTCGAAGGGGGGTCCTGCACACGGTGCCGGACAACACCAGACGGTTGGTCATCAGAAATTACTCTTCAGAATCCCCAGCATCAGAATCATCTGCGGTTTCGTTTGCGAAATCATCGCGACGCTCACGGCGCTCGTCTTTCGCTTTAACCATCGGAGATGCTTCGGTCACTGCGTGTTTGGTACGCATAACCATGCTGCGGATAACGGCATCGTTGAAGCGGAAGGTAGTTTCCAGCTCATCAATCACTTCCTGCGGCGCTTCAACGTTCATCAGAACGTAGTGAGCTTTGTGCAGTTTGTTGATTGGGTAAGCCAGCTGACGGCGGCCCCAGTCTTCCAGACGGTGGATCGTGCCTTCTGCACCAGTGATGGCAGCAGAGTAACGCTCGATCATACCCGGAACCTGTTCGCTCTGGTCAGGATGGACCATAAAAACGATTTCGTAATGACGCATCGAATTGCTCCTTACGGATTATTCAGCCTCCTGTCTGGGTCAGCCGAGGCCCGGGGAGGCAAGGAACGTGTTAAAGGTCGGCTGAAAAATTGACGCGTCATAATACTTGCGCCCCCCGCTAAACACAAGGTGATTGCGCAAATAATTCGCACAAAGCGTAAAGCTGATCTAAGTGGGTGATTTAAAATCACTCGCATCAGAAGCGCTGTTTTTTTGAACAACACCATCAGAAATGGTCACCCATCGCAACCAGTGGAGCGATTACACTTTAATCAGAATCCCTTAAACAGAGAAGGAGCGCATTACCCCGTATCACCGCACGCAGTCGTGGAGCGCATATCATGAAAAGAATCGCAATCGCCATTTTGGCTGCGCTTTTGCTCAGTGCAAACGCAACGGCAGCCATCAGGATAGACAGCCGACAGGCCAGAAACATGGATGATGTGCAGAGCTTAGGCGTAATTTACATCAATCATAACTTCGCCATTGAAAGTGAAGCAGATTGGGCGCTGAATGAAGAAACCGACGCGCGGGGCGCAAAATACTATCACGTCATCCTGACACGTGAGCCCGGCAGCAACGGCAATATGCACGCCAGTGCAGATATCTACCAGTAACGTTTTATCGCCAGCACCAGGAAAGCCAACGAAAATCAAAGCAATATATGACTTGCCCCCTGCGCGGGGGCTTTTTTTATGAATGGCCCCGGAATACCACCGGTTACAGCTGTTTCGGTATTCCAGAGCACATATTCACTTCTGCCCGTAATAAGCATTGGGTCCGTGCTTACGCATGAAATGCTTGTTCATCAGGTAATCATCAATGCCCTGAAGCTGCGGGTTAATGCCGCGCGCAATCCACGCCATTCGAGCCACTTCTTCCATGACCACCGCGTTATGCACGGCGTCATGCGCATCTTTACCCCACGAGAACGGTCCATGCTGGTACACCACAATCCCCGGCGTGTGCAGTGGTTCCGTCTCACCCAGCGTGTCGATAATGACCCTGCCGGTGTTGCGTTCGTACTCACCTTCGACTTCAGCCTGCGTTAACGCGCGCGTGCAGGGAATATCACCGAAGAAGTAGTCCGCATGGGTTGTGCCCAGCGCCGGAATTGCCAGCCCAGCCTGCGCCCAGGCGGTCGCGTGCGTGGAGTGGGTGTGAACAACGCCCCCCAGAGACGGATAACGCTGGTACAGCGCCAGATGGGTTGCCGTATCTGAAGAAGGACGCCATTTGCCCTCAACGACGTGTCCTTCGAGGTCAACCACCACCATATCTTCAGCGCGCATGGCGTCATAGGCTACGCCGCTCGGCTTAATCACCACCAGCCCCTGCTCGCGATCGATGGCACTCACGTTGCCCCAGGTGAACGTCACCAGGCCATAGCGCGGCAGATCCATATTGGCCTCAAAGACCTGCTGTTTTAGCTTAAGCATGTTCCGCCTCCAGCAGGCCTGCCCGCGCCATCCGCTCGCGCACCCAGTCCCTGGCTTTCGCCACTTCTGCCGCCGGGTCGTCCACAGTTTCGCTCCACATCTCAATCAGATAAGGCCCGCAATAGCCGGTCTGTTTGAGCGTCTGGAAGCACCGTTCGAAATCCACCACCCCGGTGCCGAACGGCACGTTTTTAAACACGCCGGGACGGGTATCTTTGACGTGCACCGCCACGATATGCCCGATGCCCGCCTGAAGCTCCATCTGTACGTCGTTATCCCATGCCGACAGGTTGCCGATATCCGGATACAGCTGGAACCACGGGTTGTTCAGGTAGTGTGCGTAGCCCAGCGCCTTGCTGATGGAGTTCATCAAGGGATAATCCATGATCTCCATCGCCAGCGTCACCTGCGCGCGGCTTGCCATCTCAACGCTCTCTTTCAGGCCGTCACGGAAACGACGGCGCGTTTCATCGTTGGCGTCCTGATAGTAAACGTCGTAACCCGCCAGCTGGATCACGCGGATGCCGACATCCTGCGCAAAACGAATGGCTTTGCGCATGATCTCCAGCCCCTCAGCGCGCACGGCATCGTCTTCACTGCCAAGCGGAAAACGACGGTGCGCGCTCAGGCACATGGATGGCACCCGCACGCCGGTTTCGGCAATGGCGCTCACTAGCGCCAGACGCTGCTCGCGGGTCCAGTCCAGGCGAGAAAGGCGCTCGTCCGTCTCATCCACCGACATTTCGACAAAATCAAAACCCAGCTGCTTCGCCAGCTGTAACCGCTCCAGCCAGCACTCCCCCGCAGGGAGTGCCTTTTCATAGATGCCAAGCGGGACCTGTTTTGACAACATACCCGCTCCTTAGCCCCAAAGCTGAGCGATGGAGCGTTTGAACTGACGCGCCGCTTCCACCGGAGATGCCGCGTCGCGAATGCTGCGGCCGGCAATAAAGACGTGGATTGGAATACCCTTGAACAGCGGCAGATCTTCCAGCGCCAGGCCACCGGTAACGGTGACTTTGAAGTCCATATCGGCCAGGCGTTTGATCGCGCTGATATCGGCCTCGCCCCACGCCACGCCTGCGGCCTGCGCATCGCGGCTGCGGTGATACACCACCTGCTGAATACCCGCGTCGCGCCACGCCTGCGCCTGCTCCCAGGTCCAGAAACCGGTCAGCTCTATCTGCACGTCGCCGTTAAACTCTTTTGCCACATCCAGGGCACCTTTCGCGGTGTTGATATCCGCACAGCAAATCACGGTGACCCAGTCAGCGTTGGCTTCGAAGCACATGCGAGAGAGAATTTTGCCCGCATCGGCGATTTTGGCATCTGCGAGCACGATTTTATGCGGGTAGAGCGCTTTCAGGTCACGAACGGCGCGTACGCCTTCGCCTACGCACAGAATGGTGCCCACTTCGATGATGTCGACTTCTTCCGCAATCAGGCGGGTGGTTTCGTAGGCGTGAGACAGCGTCTGGTTATCCAGCGCGACCTGTAACATTGGTAAAGACATATTCAATTCCCTCTTAAACTGCCGCCGCAGTGGCGTGATCAATTAAATCCAGTACTTCCTGCGTGGTACGACAGGCGCGTAAACGGTCGAAATTGGCTTCGTCCTCAAACAGATTGACGATTTGCATGATCCCCACCTCCTGGTGGGTGTTGGCATCGACAGCCGCCATGGTGATGAGGATATCGACCGGGTCGTTATCTTCGTGGTTGAACACCAGCGGCGTTTTCAGCGTCACCAGCGCAAAACCGGTTTTCCTGACGCCCTCTTCCGGACGTCCATGCGGCATGGCCAGCCCCGGGGCAATCACAAAATAGGGGCCGTGCTGCGCCACGCCGTCCAGAATGGCCTGGTAATAACGCGGCTCGACAACATCCGCCTTAACCAGCAGATCCACGCTCAGCTTCACCGCGTCCTGCCAGGTGCTGGCGTCGGCCTGTAAAAGGATGGCGTTATTCTCTGCCAGCGAATCACGTAGTTTCATGTGGCGTCCTTACTTCACGTCCTGTGGGAAGTGTTCTTTGATCACTTCCAGCAGTTTTGGTCCAAAATCCGCAGGCGACAGCATGTTGCGCACGCCTACCACGTATTTGTTACCCGAGACGCTAATCTCATCGGCAATGTGCGTTGAGGCGATGATGATGTCCGCGCCGTTCAGTTCACTTTTGTATTCACCCACTGCGCAGCTGTTCACCGTGTGGTCAATGTTTGACTGGGTTAAAAACTGGTCCACTTTCATTTTCATGATCATGGAGCTTCCTTGCCCATTGCCACACACAGCCAGGATACGTACGGTCATAATCGAAACTCCTTAGTGAGCAGAAACTTCTGCTGTTTGTTTTTCCGCATCTTCTTCAGCCCGCAGCGAACGGCCAGCGAAGAACATATAAGTCAATGCAATCAGGATGATGACGGCCATAAAGACCAGCCCGACGGAGGCAAAGCCCTGCATCATCGGCGGTGCCAGAATTGACCAGTCCGCCATGCCCATCCAGGCGCTCATACCGGTGAGCTTGACCGCCCACACGCAGCCGAAGATTTCAACCATGCCCATCACTAGGCAGATCTTGAGCGCGGCGCGCCATCCGCCGAAGTGATTCGCAAACACGCCGATGGTGGCGTTGGAGAAGAACATCGGGATAAAGCCGGGAATAATCAGGATGGAGGAGCCACAGCCCACCAGGATGCCGACCGCAATCAGCTGGCCGATGGTGCCCCACATAAAGCCCCAGACCACGGCGTTAGGCGCAAAGCTATAGATAGCCGCACAGTCAATCGCCAGTACCGCGCCAGGGATCAGGCGCTGGGAGATACCGTTGAACGCCTCAGAGAGTTCGGCAACGAACATGCGCACGCCCTGGGTGATGATGAAAATGGCCACGGCGAAAGAGAAGCCGGTTTGCAGGATATAGACCGTCCAGTGGGTTTTACCCGCCATGGCCTGCACCACGTCAATGCCGAAGGAGAGCAGAATGGCACCGAAGAAAAGGGTCATCACAATCGCCGTTGAGACGATGTTGTCGTGGAAGATATTCAACCAGCCAGGCAGTTTGAGGTCTTCGACACTCTCCTCTTTTTTGCCCAGATAAGGCGCAACTTTGTAGGCAATCCAGGAGGCGAACTGCTGCTGGTGACCGATGGAAAAGCCGCAGCCGTCCGTGACGTCCTGCGTGGGCTTGTACATCATGTTGGAGGTGATGCCCCAGTAAAGCGAGACCAGCACTGCCGTGCAGATGACCGTGGTCCACATTGGGTAGCCGAAGATATAGAGAGAAACGGCAATCAGCCCCGCCTGCTGGAACATGATGTGTCCGGTAAGCATGATGGTACGAATGCCGGTGATGCGACGCAGGAGCACGTAAATGATGTTCAGCGCCAGCGCGAGCAGTACCGCATATCCAACCCAGCTGTACGCATCACCCATACGATCGATAGTGGCCATCATGGACGCGTAAGTGTCAGAGATGGCGCCGTTAATGCCGTACACCTCGGACATTTTGGCAACGACCGGCTTAAACGTGCTGGTCAGAATGCCAGACCCTGCCTGCAACAGCATAAAACCAATGATGGTTTTGATGGTGCCTTTGATAATCACGCTGACGCTTTTGCGCAGCAGGATGTAACCCAGGCACGTCACGATACCCAGCAACAGCGGGGCGTTGGTCATTACCTGATTAAAGAACACGGTAAAGACGTTGTAGAGGATCTCCATAACTCTCTCCAGAAAGTGAGAACACAAGGGGTAATCCTTGTGTGGTTGGTGCCATCACTCTATTAATCACAAATAATCATCACAAGATTGCATTTGATTATTTGTGACGGATCACGCAATTTATTTCCATAACTTTTGTAATGATTTTCACTACCGATGAAGAACAGCAAATTAATTCTTAAAATTCATCATGTTAATGACATATAGCGGTTATCTTAACAACGAACAGAGGGTTTTTCTGTGATGTGGCGAGGGGAATTTTCCGCACACCAGCCATTGCAAATCGATGCAAACAGTGCCAGCATTAATCACAACAAATCACATAATGATTATTTTTGATTAAAAGCAGGAGTCAAACGATGAGTAAAGTGGAAACCATCACCCGTGAATCATGGATCCTGAGCACCTTTCCAGAGTGGGGTAGCTGGCTGAACGAAGAGATCGAGCAGGAACAGGTTGCTCCTGGCACCTTTGCGATGTGGTGGCTGGGCTGCACCGGCATCTGGCTGAAGTCAGAAGGCGGCGCCAACATTTGCGTCGATTTCTGGTGCGGCACCGGCAAGCAGAGCCACGGCAATCCGCTGATGAAAAAAGGCCACCAGATGCAGCGTATGGCCGGGGTGGAAAAACTTCAGCCGAACCTGCGCACCACGCCTTTTGTGCTTGATCCTTTTGCCATTCGCCAGATCGACGCCGTGCTCTCTACCCACGATCACAACGATCACATTGACGTAAACGTGGCGGCCGCGGTGATGCAAAACTGCGCGGACGACGTACCGTTTATCGGGCCGCAGACCTGCGTGGATTTGTGGATCGGCTGGGGCGTACCACAAGAGCGCTGCATCGTGATGAAGCCGGGCGACGTGGTGAAAATCAAAGACATTGAAATTCACGCCCTGGATGCTTTTGACCGCACCGCGCTGATTACCCTGCCTGCCGACCAGAAAGCCGCAGGCGTACTGCCAGACGGGATGGACGAGCGCGCGGTGAACTACCTGTTCAAAACGCCTGGCGGCTCCCTGTATCACAGCGGAGATTCCCACTACTCTAACTACTACGCGAAGCACGGCAACGAGCATCAGATTGACGTGGCGCTTGGCTCCTACGGGGAAAACCCGCGCGGTATTACGGACAAAATGACCAGCGCGGATATGCTGCGCATGGCGGAAGCGCTGAACACCAAAGTGGTGATCCCGTTCCATCACGATATCTGGTCAAACTTCCAGGCCGATCCGCAAGAGATCCGCGTCCTGTGGGAGATGAAAAAAGACCGCCTCAAGTATGGCTTCAAGCCGTTCATCTGGCAGGTTGGCGGCAAATTCACCTGGCCGCTGGATAAAGACAATCTTGAGTACCACTACCCGCGTGGCTTCGATGATTGCTTTACTATTGAGCCAGACCTGCCGTTTAAATCCTTCCTCTGATTGTGAAGCCCAGTCGCCAGACCCTGCGTCTGGCGATGTCATTTTTATTTTAGTAATTTCACGCTATTTCAAATATTATCTTTTCAAATCAATTCTTATCGGAATAGCTCATGACGGAAGCGCAACGGCATCAAATTTTACTGGAACTCCTGGCGCAAACAGGGTTTATCACCGTCGAGAAAGTGATCGAACGTTTAGGGATCTCCCCCGCTACCGCGCGGCGGGATATCAACAAGCTGGATGAGAGCGGCAAGCTGAAAAAAGTCCGCAACGGCGCAGAGGCCATCAGCCAGCAGCGTCCACGCTGGACGCCAATGAACATCCACCAGGCGCAGAATCACGATGAAAAGGTGCGGATTGCCCGAGCGGCGTCACAGCTGGTGAATCCCGGCGAGAGCGTGGTGATCAACTGCGGCTCGACGGCGTTTCTGCTGGGCCGCGAGATGTGCGGCAAGCCGGTGCAAATCATTACCAACTACCTGCCGCTGGCCAACTATCTCATTGACCAGGAACATGAAAGCGTGGTGATCATGGGCGGCCAGTACAACAAGAGCCAGTCCATTACCCTTAGCCCGCAGGACAGTGAAAATAGCCTTTATGCCGGGCACTGGATGTTTACCAGCGGCAAGGGTCTGACGGCGGATGGCCTGTATAAAACCGATATGCTCACCGCAATGGCGGAACAAAACATGCTTAACGTGGTAGGCAAGCTGGTGGTGCTGGTCGACAGCAGCAAGGTCGGTGAACGCGCCGGCATGCTTTTCAGCCGCGCCGAGCAAATCAGCATGGTGATCACCGGCAAAAACGCCAACCCTGAGATCCTCAGCAAGCTTGAGGATCAGGGGGTTAAGGTGCTCCGCGTTTAAAGATGCTGGCGGAAAAACGCCACCGTCGCCTCCAGTGCTGCCGGGGTAATGCGGTGCCGGACACCGGCTCCCCACTGGCAGGTCAGATTGCTGTCCAGCCCTTCGCGCTGTAGCGCCTGTTGCAGACGGAACGTTTCACCGGGCGGTACAACGTCGTCGGCATCTCCATGCCAGAGCAGCAGCGGACGATCGGCCAGCCGCGAAAGCGCGTGGCTGACGTCCCATTCAAACAACAGAGCCTCAATCTCCTGAGGTGCCTGCGGCGGAAACAGCGTCTTTGCCAGTGACGTAAAGTAGCCCGACCCCATCAGGCAAGCCACGGACGTCACCTCAGGATGCCTGGCCATGATCCCCAGCGCCGTCATTCCGCCCAT
This sequence comes from Enterobacter cloacae complex sp. P24RS, assembly GCF_014982165.1. Lineage (NCBI taxonomy): Bacteria > Pseudomonadati > Pseudomonadota > Gammaproteobacteria > Enterobacterales > Enterobacteriaceae > Enterobacter > Enterobacter cloacae complex sp. P24RS. The sequence continues at coordinate 49,332 of NZ_JADCKU010000013.1, read as the reverse complement.
TGATGCGCCTGCGACCGCCAGCCGTTTACCCTCCACCAGCCCCGCCTGTAAGAGCGCGTCACGCAGCCCGGCGAACTCGGTCAGATTGCCGTGCAGCGTTTGCCAGAACAGCCCCAGCCGCGCCTGCTCATCGCCGTTAAAGCGTGCACCATGGTTCGGGGCATCAGGCATGACGACGCGAAAGCCGGCCTGCGCCAGCGCGACGGCAAAATAGCTGTAGACCAGCTTCGAGGAGAGAAAGCCATGATAGAAAACCACCGCCGGCAGCGGTTGTTCACCTTTACCTGCCGGAAAAGCATGGAGGATTTCATGGTCATTCAGGCGGCGCGTTTCAATTTCAATCATTGTCGATCCTGTGCTGATGAATGATTCATAATGTTGAGAGCTGGATTACGGTTTCACGATATTTTCATTCGAAATCTACGTTCCAGATAACACTTCGGGAACATTCCCCCAAAACTAAATTCGCAGACAACTACACTATGGCTATCAGGAAAAGAGACAGGGCTATGCGCAGGCTTACCGCTTTATTGCTGGTCACACTGCTCGGCGGATGTTCCGTATTGCAGGGTACGCCAGAACCGGCACCGCCGGTTACCGATCGTCCCCAGGAAATTCGTCGTAATCAGACGGAAGGATTACAACGCCTGGGAACCGTATCCGCGATGGTTCGCGGTTCACCGGATGATGCAGAAGACGCAATTGAAGCGCAGGCCGTTGCCGCAAAAGCAGATTATTACGTCATCATTATGATTGATGAAACCATTATTACGGGACAGTGGTACGCGCAGGGAATTTTGTACCGTAAGTAGGCATCATCATTTGAACGACCTTTACACTGCTTTTCGTCCGTAGACATTTTCCTGTCCACAATAAACTGCATGCCAGCAACAATGGAAATGCGTTTATTCGCGAAGGATTGCCCGGCGGATACCGGAGACACGTGAAAAGGAGCTGACGATGAAACGAACCCTTGCTTTAACGACGCTATTACTTTCAGCAGGCCTGCTGAGCACCACGGCACAGTCAGCCGAATTTGCCAGCGCGGATTGCGTCACGGGCCTGAACGAGATTGGTCAGATCTCCGTTAACAATATAACGGGGAGTCCGCAAGACGTGGAACGTGTCGTCGCCCTGAAGGCCGATGAACAGGGTGCCTCCTGGTATCGCATCGTCCAGATGCAGGAAGATCACCATGTTAATCTCTGGCGCGTACAGGCCATTCTTTATGCATAATCCCTTCCGATAAAAGCCACTTAATTTTAGTGGCTTTTCACTTTTGCAAATTTTTTATCTCTCCAGAAACGCAATAAAAACAATCTAGTAACATTCAGTTACAGTAAAAAGATAAACGTTCTCTCCGCTCTGCCGTTGAACAGCCATACCTTTTCAATGATGAGCAATTTATGATCACTTTTTTCCGTCGGGCAGGTCTGGGCACGAAGCTATCGCTGCTTACAGGTGCAAGTGTCGCCACGCTTTTTTTGCTGTTCACTTTCCTGTTGAGCCACAACGCCAGCCAGCAGCTTGAAGATCTTGCGGTTGAAGACCTGCATAACCAGTCTACCGGCATGGTGGATATGGTAGAGATGTTCAACACCAGCCTGAGCGAAGAGGTCGAGAGCTATACCCGTCTGTTCACCACCTTTTTGCCACAGCCACTGAACAGCGACAGCAGCCAGAGCCGGACCATTAACGGCCTTACCGTTCCTCTGCTGAAGGGCGGTGAAACGGAGTTGCATGAAAACAATTCGCTTTCTGATGACTTCCTGAGCCGAACGGGGGCTATCTCGACGGTGTTTGTCCGCAGCGGTAACGATTTTATTCGCGTGGCGACGTCGCTGCGAAAAGAGAACGGTGACCGCGCGATCGGAACCGTTCTGGATACCACCAGCCCGGCATTTGCCGCCGTCACGAAAGGGGAAGTCTATCGTGGACTCGCTCTGCTGTTCGGCAAGCGCTACATCACGCAATACCAGCCTGTTAAGAATGCGGAAGGCCAGGTTATCGGGATTATCTTTGTCGGCGTGGACATCACCCATTCGTGGAACGTCATGCGCGAGAAAATCCTTAACCGTCGTCTGGGCGAGAGCGGCCATTTCTACGTGCTGGACCGCAGCAGCGGTAAAACGCGTGGACAGTACCTGTTCCACGCCAGCGAAGAGGGCAAACTGCCCGCCTGGGACGCCGCGACGCAGCAGCAGCTTTTGAGTGACAAACCCGGCACGCTGGAACGCGTGAGCGCGGACGGCCGTACGCTCAAAGTTGCCTACACGCCGCTGGTGGGCTGGAACTGGACCATCGTGGGTGAAGTGGACAAGGCCGTACTGCTTTCAAGCGTCACCACCCTGCGCGATCGCTTCCTGATGGCGGGCGTGGTGTTATCCGCGCTCTTCGCGGGCTTGTTCGTTATCCTCATTCGCCGGATGCTGACCCGCCCGCTGCGCGCGGTAATCGAGCTTGCCCGGCAGTATGCCGCAGGCGATCTGCGTGCCAGCCTGCCGGTCACGCGACAGGATGAAGTCGGCCAGCTGGTTGACGCCATTAACGGCATCGGCGGCGGTCTGCAAAAAATTGTCTTGCAGGTCCGCGAGGCCGCAGGCGAGATCCATCTGGGGACTAACGCGCTGGCTTCAGACACTGGCGAGATCTCTGAGCAGATCAACAAGCAGGCCAGCAGCGTTGAGGAGACCTCCGCCAGCATGGAGCAGTTAGCCGCGACCGTGCAGCAAAACGCCGCTAACATGGAACAAACGCAGCAGTTGGTGGGTGAAACCTCGCGCGCGGTGCATCAGGGTGGAGAGACGGTGACCCACGCGGTCTCCACCATGGATGATATTCGCGACGCATCAAAACGCATTGAAGACATCACCCGCGTGATTGAGTCCATCGCTTTCCAGACCAATATTCTGGCGCTCAATGCGGCGGTAGAAGCGGCGCGGGCGGGCGAACACGGCAAAGGTTTCGCCGTGGTGGCGCAGGAAGTGCGCGCCCTGGCGGCACGCAGCGCTAACGCGGTTAAAGAGATTGAACAGCTGATTGGCGACACGCTGAACAAGGTAAGCGAAGGCCACGCGCTGTCTGAAAAAACGCGCCTGGCGATGGACTCCATCATTGTTCATATCGATAACATCAGCCAGCTTGTCACCGAGATCAACCACGCGTCCCGCGAGCAGTCTGCGGGGATTCGCCAGGTGAATCTGGCCATGACGCACATCGGTGAGGCATCGCATATTAATGCCGATCGTATCTCACGCAGCGAGCAGACGGCACAGACGCTGCGCGAGAAAGGTTCGCACCTCACCCGGCTGGTGAGCCTGTTCCAGCTGAAGGCTTAACCGACCCGGCCCGTGGCGCGCAGCAGCAGGTCGTTTTGCACCTGCTCGCTCATCAGCGTGCCGCCCCGGGCATCCAGCATCATGCGGCACCACGCCTGCGCCACGGGCGGCGATGCGTGCCGCAGCATCTGGCTTCCAGCGCCCAGTAAAAAGAGCTGCTGCGCGATCTCCCTGCCCTGCGCTTCCTGTGGCTTGCGCAGCTTCTGCTGTAGCTGCCGCCAGCTGCGATCGAAGTGCCTGTCCTGGCCTTTTACCTGCGCAAAATCATCGGCGAGCAGGTCGAGAATGCCTGGCTGCTTCGCCAGCACGCGCAGGACATCGAGGCACATAATATTGCCAGAGCCTTCCCAGATGCTGTTAACGGGCATTTCACGGTACAACCGCGGAAGCTCACTCTCTTCGCAATAGCCTGCGCCACCCAGCACCTCCATCGCCTCTGCCACAAACGGTATGCCCGCTTTGCAGACGCTGTATTTTGCCGCCGGCGTGAAAAGCCGCGCCCACGCGGCTTCCTGCGGATCGGTACGGTTGTCCCACGCCCGGGCGAGTCGGAACAGCAGCGCCGTCTGCCCTTCCAGCACCAGCGCCATCCGGCTTAGCACCTCGCGCATTAACGGCTGGTCGATCAGATTTTTGCCGAAGGTCTGCCGCTGATGGGCATGATAAAGCGCCACCGAGAGCGCACGGCGCATCAGCCCGTGGCTGCCAAGCGCGCAGTCGACGCGCGTCAGCCCGCCCATCTTCAGAATTTGCCGGACGCCTTCTCCCTCTTCGCCCAGCAGCCAGCCGGAAGCATCGAGAAACTCAGCCTCACTGCTGGCATTCGAGCGGTTGCCGAGCTTGTCCTTCAGACGCTCCAGACGCACCGCGTTGCGCTGCCCGTCGGGCAGGAAACGCGGGACAAAAAAGCAGGACAATCCGCCTTTCGCCTGCGCCAGCACCAGATGCGCATCGCTCTGCGGTACGGAGAAAAACCATTTGTGCCCCACCAGCCGGTAACTGCCATCGCTGCATTTTTCTGCTCTGGTGGTGCTGCTGAGCACGTCCGAACCGCCCTGCTTTTCCGTCATCCCCATACCGATCAGCAGGCCGCGCTTTTGCGCGCCCGGCGCGAGATGGGGATCGTAACGATCGCTCATCAGCGGGGTTAACCAGTCCTGAAAGGGGTTGGGCAGCAACTGTTGCAGCAGCGGCGTGGCGGCAAAGGTCATGGTTACCGGGCATAGCGTTCCCGCCTCCACCTGAGCATGCAGCACGAAACGCGCGGCCCGGGCGACGAACGATCCTTTTCGCGCCGCCTCTTCCCACGCCAGGTTGTGTACCCGGTTGGCGCAAAGCCCCTGCATCAGAAGATGCCATGCCGGATGAAAGCGGACGTCATCCAGCCGCGCTCCCGTGGCGTCATAACGCAGCAGTTCCGGCGGGTTAACGTTCGCCAGCCTGCCCAGCTCCAGCGACTCCGCCGTGCCCAACTGCTGTCCGATGCTGGCAAGAAGATCCAGATCCCACTCCGCCCCTTCACGCGCTACCGCATCGCGCAGGGCGCAATCAGAGAGGAAAAGGTTGCTGTTCGATAGCGGTGCAGGTTGATTAAAAACGGTATGCGTCTGCCAGTGCATGCTGTCTCCCTCCTTTCATTGGCAATAAAGGTAAGTATGGACAGAGGGCAAACACGCTGCATGGGAGAGGGGTCACACGATGGCGATCGTGTTGATATCATCCGTGAAATAGCTCACAGAACATAAGAATAAACTATTTCATTACTTCGCTAATGCTGAATAATTTATTCTTACCCCGTTTTTGTGAGGATCGTTATGCAACAGGATGCGCACAAGCGTGCATTAATTGCAGGCTCCATCGGCAACTTCATTGAGTGGTATGAATTTGCGGTTTACGGTTTTCTGGCAACCGTCATTGCCAGAAACTTCTTCCAGCTTGAAGGGGAAGCGGAGCTGACCAGCCTGATCCTCACCTGGGCCTCGTTCGCCATCGCCTTTTTCTTCCGCCCGCTGGGTGCGGTGGTCTTTGGCCGCATTGGCGACAGGATTGGCCGCAAGCCGACGCTGATTATTGTGCTGATACTGATGACGCTCGCCACCGCCGCTATTGGCATTGTGCCGGTCTACGCCAGTATCGGCATTGCCGCGCCGCTGATCGTTACGCTCCTGCGTATTCTGCAAGGACTGTTCGCGGGCGGAGAGTACGGCGGTGCGGTTTCGTTGATGACAGAGTTCGCCCCGCGCGGCAAGCGCGGCCTTTACGGGGCATGGCAGTCCTTCACCGTGGCGCTCGGGCTGTTAGCGGGCGCAGGCATTGTAGCGTTGCTCTCCGCTCTTCTCTCTCCTGACGCCCTGCACGACTGGGGCTGGCGCATTCCGTTCTTCCTGGCGTTGCCGATGGGTGCGGTCGCGCTATGGCTGCGGGTGAGCATGGAAGAGACGCCGAGCTTTGTGCAGCAACGGGAAAAACCGGTTATGACTCAGGTCAGCACCGCCGCCACGTTCAAAACCATTCTGATGGGCATTGGCCGGGTGATGGTCTGGTCTGCGGCGGGGTATACCTATCTGGTGATTATGCCGACCTATCTGCAATCTGCGCTGCACACCGGTTTTAACCAGGCGCTGCTGATTGCGGTGATTTCTAACATTGGGTTTGCGCTTACTATCATTCCGTCGGGCATGCTGAGCGACAGGATCGGGCGGCGAACGGTGATGATTATCGCCACCGTGCTTCTGCTGATCCTCGCCCTGCCGCTGCTGAAAATTTTGCAGGCAGAATCGAGTACGCTGGCAGTTAAAGCGATGGTGGTGCTGATTGCGGGCGGTCTGGTGGGGATGCTGGCAGGGCCGGGACCGGCAATGCTGTCTGAGATGTTCCCCACGCGCGTGCGCTATACGGGGCTGGGGCTGGCCTATTCGTTATCGAACGCGATTTTTTCGGGCTGTGCGGGGTTAATCATTACCGGGCTGATTAAGCAGACGGGCAACCTGGACATTCCGGCCTACTACGTGATGGCAACGGCGGTGGTGAGTATTTTCGCGCTGATGACGCTGAGGAAGGATGACCATTTGCGGTTGTTAGAGGAGTGAGGTAAATGCCCGGTGGCGCTGCGCTTACCGGGCCTATGGTACCGTGCCTTTGTAGGCCGGGTAAGGCGAAGCCGCCACCCGGCATAACAGGCTATCCGCGCTGGCGCACCGCTTCAAACAGGCAGATGCCCGTTGCAACGGAAACGTTCAGGGATGACACGCTGCCCGCCATCGGAATGCTGATCAGCTCGTCGCAGTGCTCGCGGGTCAGGCGACGCATGCCTTCACCTTCAGCACCCATCACCAGCGCCATGCGGCCGGTCATTTTGCTCTGATACAGGGTGTGATCCGCTTCACCGGCCGTGCCGACGATCCAGATATTCTCTTCCTGCAACAGACGCATGGTGCGCGCCAGGTTAGTCACACGGATCAGCGGAACGTTTTCCGCCGCGCCGCAGGCCACTTTTTTAGCGGTCGCGTTAAGCTGCGCGGAACGATCTCTTGGCACAATCACCGCATGCACGCCTGCTGCATCGGCGCTACGCAGGCACGCGCCCAGGTTGTGCGGGTCGGTCACGCCATCAAGGATCAGGAAGAACGGGTTATCCAGCTCAGCGATCAGATCCGGCAGATCGTTCTCCTGATACTGACGGCCCGGCTTCACGCGCGCGATGATGCCCTGGTGCACCGCACCTTCGCTTTTCTCATCCAGATACTGGCGGTTCGCCAGCTGGATCACGACGCCCTGCGCTTCCAGCGCGTGGATCAGCGGCATCAGACGTTTGTCTTCGCGCCCTTTCAGAATAAAGACTTCCTGAAAACGCTCCGGTGCGCGCTCCAGCAGGGCCTGCACCGCGTGGATGCCGTAAATCATTTCACTCATTGATGGTTCTCGTAATAAATATTTCCCCTCTCCCGTTGGGGAGAGGGTCAGGGTGAGGGGAAATTACTCCGCCTGCTGTTTCTTCGCCGCGCGCTTCGCTTTGGTCGCGGCCGCTATTTTCTGGGTTTTAGTCGACGGCTTTTTCGCTTTTCGGGCGTCTTTTTTTGCCGCCTTGGGCTTCTGCTTCTTTTCGCCACGGAAGGCGCTGTCTGGCTCAAAGTTTACTCTTTTACCTGCCTGACGTCGCTTGCCGCCCGCTTTACCGTTGCCGCCTTTTTTCGCTTTCTCACGCTCGGTTTTGCCGACGTTACGCGGAGCACGCTCGCTGGAGATGAGGCTGAAGTCGATCTTACGGTCATCCATATTTACGGCTTCAACCTTCACTTCCACCCGATCGCCCAGACGGTAGGTCTGGCCGCCGGATTCGCCGATCAGACGTTGACCGACCTGATCGAAACGGTAGTAATCATTATCGAGGCTGGAAACGTGCACCAGGCCGTCGATAAACAGCTCATCCAGACGCACGAAGAAACCAAAGCCGGTGACGCTGGCAATCACGCCTTTAAAGACGTTACCAACCTGATCCAGCATAAAGTCACACTTCAGCCAGTCCGCCACGTCGCGCGTCGCTTCATCCGCACGGCGCTCGGTCATGGAACAGTGCTGACCCAGTTGCAGCATCTCTTCCATGGAGTAGTGATACCCACCGGTTTCAGTCGTGTTGCCTTTATGGCCCTGCTCATGCGCCAGCAGATACTTGATCGCACGGTGCAGTGACAGATCCGGATAACGGCGGATCGGCGAGGTAAAGTGCGCGTAAGACTGCAACGCCAGGCCAAAGTGGCCCCGATTTTCCGGATCGTAAATCGCCTGCTTCATGGAGCGCAGCAGCATGGTTTGCAGCATTTCCGCGTCAGGACGATCGCTGATGGATTCCAGCAGCTCGGCGTAATCGCGTGGCTCAGGCTTGTTACCGCCAGGCAGCTCCAGGCCGAGCTCAGCCAGCACGGAGCGGAATGAGGTCACGGCTTCCGTGGTTGGCTTGTCGTGGATACGGAACAGCGCAGGCTCTTTGGCTTTCTCAACGAAACGGGCCGCCGAGATGTTCGCCAGGATCATACACTCTTCAATCAGCTTGTGGGCATCGTTACGCTGAGTCTGCTCGATACGCTCGATGCGACGCTCGGCGTTAAAGATGAACTTGGCCTCTTCACTCTCAAACGAGATCCCACCGCGCTCTTCGCGCGCCTGATCCAGCGTTTTGTAGAGGTTGTGCAGTTCTTCAATGTGTTTGACCAGCGGCGCGTACTGTTCGCGCAGATCCTGATCGCCCTGCAACATATGCCAGACCTTGGTGTAGGTCAGGCGCGCATGGGAGCTCATCACCGCTTCGTAGAACTTGTAGCCCGTCAGTCGACCTTTGCTGGAGATGGTCATTTCGCAGACCATACACAGGCGGTCCACCTGCGGGTTGAGGGAACAGAGGCCGTTAGAGAGCACTTCTGGCAGCATCGGTACCACCTGCGACGGGAAGTACACCGACGTACCGCGGCTGCGCGCTTCGTTATCCAGCGGCGTGTGCGGACGCACGTAATAGCTTACGTCAGCAATGGCCACCCACAAACGCCAGCCACCACCGCGTTTTTTCTCACAGTATACGGCGTCATCGAAGTCGCGGGCGTCTTCACCATCAATGGTGACCAGCGGCAGGGAGCGCAGATCGACGCGGCCAGCTTTGGACTCTTCCGGCACTTCTTCACGCAGGTTTTCAATCTGATCTTCAACCGCTTTCGGCCAGACGTACGGAATTTCATGGGTACGCAGCGCCATATCGACGGCCATGCCGGTGCCCATATTATCGCCCAGCACTTCGACGATTTTACCCACCGCTTTGGTGCGACGGGTTGGGCGCTGGGTGAGTTCTACCACCACCACAAAGCCCATGCGCGCGCCCATCACCTCTTCAGGTGGGATCAGAATATCGAAGCTCAGACGGCTGTCGTCCGGCACCACAAAGCCGACGCCCGCATCGGTAAAATAGCGGCCCACAATCTGGCTGGTTTTTGGCACCAGCACGCGCACCACGCGCGCTTCGCGGCGGCCTTTACGGTCAGCGCCCAGCGGCTGCGCCAGGATCTGGTCGCCGTGGATACACATCTTCATCTGTTCAGATGAGAGGTACAGGTCGTCTTTACGGCCTTCCACGCGCAGGAAGCCAAAGCCGTCACGGTGACCAATAACGGTGCCTTTCAGCAGGTCGAGGCGTTCCGGCAGCGCGTAGCACTGGCGGCGGGTAAAGACCAGCTGGCCGTCGCGCTCCATGGCGCGCAGGCGGCGGCGAAGGGCTTCAATTTGCTCTTCACCTTCAATGTTTAATTCAACGGCAAGTTCTTCACGATTGGCGGGTTTTTCGCGTTTTGTTAAGTGTTCAATGATGAACTCGCGGCTGGGGATAGGATTCGCGTATTTTTCGGCTTCGCGTTCCTGGAAAGGATCTTGTGACATGTCGGTTCCTCCGTTGTCAGCTCCGGTGGAAATTTTCTTCATTCCACCAGCAATAATTTATAAAGCGGTTGATTCTCTTCAACCAAATCGGCCAGCGTGTAGTTATCCAGTTCCATGAGAAAACTTTGCACGGCCTTTGAAAGCGCCTGTTTCAGGCGGCAAGCGGGCGTAATGTGGCAGAACGCGCTGCTACAGTTCACCAGAGATAGTGGCTCCAGTTCACGTACCACATCGCCAATACGGATACTCTGTGCCGGTTTACCGAGACGGATCCCTCCATTCTTCCCGCGGACGGCAGCAACGTATCCGGCACGACTAAGTTGATTGATTATTTTGACCATATGATTACGGGACACACCGTATACCTCTGTGACTTCAGAGATACTGGTCATCTTCCCATCGGGTAACGACGCCATATAAATCAGCGCGCGTAAGCCGTAATCGGTGAAACTTGTTAACTGCACATCAACCTCAGGAAAAAGGGAAAACGCGGTCAAACCGCAGAGATATTCATTAATGATGATAAACCAGCCAGATAGTTAGCGGCTAATTTATTTGACAGACGGGGCGAAAAAGCGGAGATCCAGGAGCGGTCGCCGGATGGCGCTGCGCTTATCCGGCCTACGGGTCTCCCCGCAGGCCAGCAGTCACGAAGATTATGCGTCGAACGGGTCGCGCAGGATCATCGTTTCAGTACGATCCGGGCCGGTAGAAATAATATCGATCGGCACTTCGGTCAGTTCTTCAATACGCTTGATGTAGTCCAGCGCAGCTTTTGGCAGGCCGCTACGCTCTTTCACACCGAAGGTGGTCTCAGACCAGCCCGGCATGGTTTCGTAGATTGGCTCAATGCCTTCCCAGTCGTCAGCGGCCAGCGGCGTGGTGGTCACTTCGCGGCCATCCGGCATACGGTAGCCTACGCAGATTTTCACTTCTTTCAGGCCGTCCAGTACGTCCAGCTTGGTCAGGCAGAAGCCAGACAGGGAGTTGATCTGCACGGCGCGACGCACGGCAACCGCGTCCAGCCAGCCGGTACGACGACGACGACCGGTGGTCGCGCCAAACTCGTTACCCTGCTTGCACAGGAACTCGCCGGTTTCATCAAACAGCTCGGTCGGGAATGGACCCGCACCCACGCGAGTGGAGTACGCTTTGATGATGCCCAGAACGTAATCCACATAACGTGGGCCCAGGCCGGAGCCGGTTGCCACGCCACCCGCAGTGGTGTTAGAGGACGTTACGTACGGATAGGTACCGTGGTCGATGTCCAGCAGCGTACCCTGCGCACCTTCAAACATGACGAAATCGCCACGCTTGCGCGCCTGGTCCAGCAGATCGGACACATCAACAACCATACCGGTCAGAATGTCTGCGATCGCCATGACGTCATCCAGCACTTTCTGGTAGTCAACAGCGTCAGCTTTGTAGAAGTTCACCAGCTGGAAGTTGTGATATTCCATCACTTCTTTCAGTTTTTCAGCGAAGGTCGCTTTGTCGAAGAGGTCGCCCACGCGCAGACCGCGACGTGCAACTTTGTCTTCGTAAGCCGGGCCGATACCACGACCGGTGGTGCCGATGGCTTTCGCGCCACGCGCTTTTTCACGCGCCACGTCCAGCGCCACATGATAGTCCAGGATCAGCGGGCAGGCTTCGGAGAGCAGCAGACGCTCACGAACAGGGATACCACGGTCTTCCAGACCTTTCATCTCTTTCATCAGCGCAGCGGGAGACAGCACAACGCCGTTACCGATGATGCTGGTGACGTTTTCGCGAAGAATGCCTGATGGAATAAGATGGAGGACGGTTTTTTCACCGTTGATTACGAGAGTATGGCCTGCGTTGTGACCGCCCTGGTAGCGTACAACATATTTAGCCCGTTCAGTCAGAAGATCGACAATCTTCCCTTTACCTTCGTCACCCCATTGGGTGCCCAGTACGACGACGTTGTTACCCATTTTTTTCAAAATCACCGTTTGCTTAAAAATGGATTCTACCATCGCTTTTTCAGATATACAGCACTTTTTGACCCTAAAATATGCCAATTGCGGTTAGTTTTTGATCAGCCAATCGTTTTCCTCAACATGTAGTAGATAACGATACCGGCAACCACAAGACCGCCGCCGAAACGACGCAAAATAGTGTCCGGCAATTGGCTCATTGTCGCGATCATCCGACGCCAGGCGCGCGGATAGAGCATCGGGCCGAGGCCTTCCAGCACCAAAACCAGAGCCAGCGCGAGCCAGATCGTAGAATTCATTTTTCATCCTCATAAAAGAAAACCACCGCTCCGTGAAGAGCGGTGGTTTGAATACTCAAACGAGCCTGAGTTTATCGCGTTGCGTTGGCCGGCGTCTTCATATAACGGAAGAAATCGCTGTCCGGGCTGAGCACCATCACATCCTGGTTGCTCTTGAAGCTATTCTCGTAAGCACGCAGGCTACGGATAAAGGCGTAGAAGTCTGGATCCTGGCTGAATGCATCGGCAAACAGCTTCGCCGCTTCGGCATCACCTTCACCGCGCAGGATACGACCCTGACGCTCAGATTCCGCCAGCGTCTTGGTGACTTCATAGTCCGCTGCCGCGCGCAGTTTTTCAGCCTCTTCCTGACCCTGTGAACGGTGACGACGGGCTACCGCCTCACGCTCGGCGCGCATACGGTTGTAGATCGCCTCAGACACTTCCGCTGGCAGGTTGATCTGCTTGATACGCACGTCAACCACTTCGATACCCAGTGCCGCCATACTGTTCGGGTTGATCACCGGCACTTTACCGTTGGTTTCAGCCTGAACGCGTTCAGCCGCTTTGGCAATCGCATCATCCGCCGCCGGGGTTTCGACTTCATCTTCAGTGCCCGCAGAACCGGAGTTCAGCGCATCACGCACTTCCAGCGTCAGACGACCGCGAGAGTCTGTCACGATGTCTTTCACATCCAGACGACCAATCTCAGAACGCAGACGGTCAGAGAACTTACGTTTCAGCAGCACTTCTGCCTGAGAAACGTCACCACCGCCCGTTGCCAGGAAGTAGCGGCTGAAATCGCTGATGCGCCATTTGATGTAGGAATCAACGATCAGGTCTTTTTTCTCTTTGGTCACGAAACGGTCGGCCTGGTTATCCATGGTCTGGATACGCGCATCGAGCGTTTTCACTGACTGAATGAACGGGATCTTGAAGTGCAGACCCGGCTCATAAATCACCGGACGCTTGTCACCGTCACGCACGACGCTGCTGAACTGGAACTTGATCCCACGCTCGCCCTCTTTCACCACAAAGATTGAGGTGTAGAGCACGACCAGTGCGATGATGATGATCGCAATAACTGACTTACGCATCCTTATTCCCCCTGACGCTGGTAGTCGTTACGCTGCGCGTTAGCGCGGCGTTGGTCCATAATGTCACCATCGTTCGAAGAAGGCGTTGTGTTCGCGCTGGTGCTGCCAGACGAGGCTGGCGGCAGACGCAGCAGGTTGTTCGCACCGCTGTTGTCTTTCGCTGCCGGTGCAGAACCGCCTTTCAGCATCTGATCCAGCGGCAGAACCATCAGGTTTCCGCCCTTGCTGTCGTTAACCAGCACTTTGCGGGTGTGGCTCAGCACTTTTTCCATGGTCTCGATATAGAGACGCTCACGGGTAATTTCCGGAGCCGCTTTATATTCCGGCAGGATGCGCGCGAAGCGAGCCACTTCACCCTGTGCTTCCAGGATGGTCTGGGTCTTATACGCGCGCGCTTCTTCCAGAATACGCTGCGCCTGACCGTTAGCACGCGGCTGAACTTCGTTGGTGTACGCTTCCGCTTCACGGATGTACTGCTGTTCGTTTTCACGTGCGGCAATCGCATCGTCAAACGCGGCCTTCACCTCTTCCGGCGGACGTGCAGCCTGGAAGTTGACGTCCAGCAGAGTAATACCCATGTTGTACGGACGGATGGTCTCTTCCAGCTCGCGCTGGGTATCGCTACGAATAACGGTACGACCTTCGGTCAGAATACGGTCCATGGTGTATTTACCGATCACACCGCGCAGGGCGCTGTCGGTCGCCTGACGCAGGCTGTCATCCGCGCTGGTCACGCTAAACAGATAACGTTCTGGATCGGTCACGCGGTACTGCACGTTCATTTCAACGCGCACCACGTTCTCGTCAGACGTCAGCATCACGCCGGAGGCGGCCAGTTCACGGACGGACTCCACGTTAACCGCGGTCACGTCATCAATGAAGGTCGGCTTCCAGTTCAGGCCCGGCTCAACCAGATGGCTGAACTTACCGAAACGGGTTACCACGCCGCGTTCTGCTTCTTTAATGGTGTAGAACCCGCTGGCTGCCCAGATGATTACCACCGCAGCGGCGACAATGCCCACCACGCGGCCACCCATCGGCGGGCGCGGACTCTGAGTGGAATTACCACCCGAGCCAGAACCTTTTCCTCCGCCAAGGCCACCAAGCTTTTTGCTCAGTTTGCGGAAGATATCATCCAGATCCGGCGGCCCCTGCTCGCGACCACCTTTGTTGCCATTTCCCCCAGAGTTGCCGCCTTGATTATTGCTGCTTCCCCACGGGTCGCGGTCTTGTCCGTTATTACCGGGCTGATTCCACGCCATGTATATGCTCCATATTTGTTATGCAAGGGCGAATTTTTCAGGCTTCCCCTTTCTGATCAGACGATATAGTCCGCCAGCGCAGGTTCTTGTTTACAGAGGCGACGCCAGTCAACGATCGGCATACGCACCTGCATCCCCACGCTGCCGTCATCCTCCATCCACTCTTTTTCTATCGCCTGAAGCTGATAAAACCGGCTGCGCAGCCTGCCTTCCTGTGGCGGCAGTCGCAGCGTGTGCTGAGCTACCTCACCGGAAAGACGTTCTGTCAAAGCCTGGAAAAGCAGTGGCACACCAATCCCGGCCTGAGCAGACAGCCAGACCCGAATCGGTTTGTTCTCTTCATCTCGGTCGATACGCGGCTCGAAATCGTCCAGTATATCGATCTTGTTCATCACCAACAGGGTGGGAATTTCGTGGGCGTCGATCTCTTCGAGCACCACGTTCACCGCGTCGATGTTCTCCTGCACGCGTACGTCAGCCGCATCAATCACGTGCAGCAGCAGGGTCGCCTGACGCGTCTCCTGCAACGTCGCTTTAAACGCCGCAACCAGATCGTGCGGCAGATGGCGGATAAACCCGACGGTATCTGCCAGCACCGTTTCACCGACGTCTGCAACGTCAATACGGCGCAGCGTTGGGTCCAGGGTCGCAAACAGCTGGTCTGCGGCATACACCTGGGCCTCGGTTATCTGGTTAAACAGGGTGGATTTACCGGCGTTGGTATAGCCCACCAGCGACACCGTTGGAATGTCGGCTTTGGTTCGCGCCCGACGCCCCTGCTCGCGCTGTTTCTCTACACGTTCCAGACGTGAAAGGATCTGGGTAATACGCCCACGCAGTAAACGGCGGTCGGTTTCGAGCTGGGTTTCACCCGGGCCGCGCAAACCAATCCCGCCTTTTTGTCTTTCAAGGTGTGTCCAGCCACGCACCAGACGCGTCGCCAGATGGCGCAACTGCGCCAGTTCAACCTGCAATTTACCCTCGTGGGTACGCGCACGCTGAGCAAAAATATCTAAGATCAACCCCGTGCGATCGATAACACGGCATTCGCAGAGAGCTTCCAGGTTACGTTCCTGAGCCGGAGACAGCGCATGATCAAACAGCACAACAGATGCGCCGGTTGCTTTTACGGCATCCGCAATTTCTACTGCTTTACCTTCACCAACAAAATACTTCGGGTGCGGCGCTTTACGGCTACCGGTAATCACCTGCATTGCTTCGACACCGGCGGAAGAGACCAGAGATTCAAACTCCTGGAGGTCTTCCATATCTTTGTCTTGCGAAAAATAGATGTGTACCAGCACCGCCTGCTCACCGGCGTCATAACGGTCAAACAAGCGTAAACCTCTCTAAAAAGATCAGCGGGGAACGCAGGATCCCTGGCTCCCCGTGTGGAAAACAGCCCAAAACCTTATTCGGTTTCTTCGCTGTCCTGCGCAGGAGCAGATGAACCCTGCGCGTTGCTGCCATGATGGTAGTTACTGCCAGTGCCGCCGCCAGCGTTATTGCTGTGATGAGATACCGGACGAGACGGAACAACAGTAGAAATCGCGTGCTTGTAGACCATCTGGCTGACCGTGTTTTTCAACAGGATCACGAACTGATCGAAAGACTCAATCTGACCTTGCAGCTTAATACCATTCACCAAATAAATAGAAACTGGAACACGTTCCCGACGCAATGCGTTCAGGAACGGATCTTGTAAAGATTGCCCCTTAGCCATTCTATCTTTTCCTTATATGCTTGTTTTGTACTTAGAACCTTGCGATTCTGAAAAATTGCGCACGATACGGCTTAATTGTACACATTCAGTCAGCGATATCACCAATAACCTCAATCACTTCGTTTAACGCCTGTTGTGGTTTTTCACTGTCTAACCAGTGAACGCCCTCCCAACCGCGCAACCAGGTGATCTGGCGCTTCGCTAACTGTCTCGTGGCGCAAACACCTCGATAAACCATTTCATCGTATGAAATCTCACCTTCAAGATAAGACCACATCTGGCGGTATCCCACACAACGAATGGAAGGCATGTCCGTATGCAAATCTCCACGGGCAAAAAGCGCCCGCACTTCTGCTTCAAAATCTGAAGCCAACATCTGATGAAAACGCTGCTCAATTCGTTGATGGAGCAGTTCACGGCTCGCCGGGGCGATGGCGAACTGATGCACCTGATACGGCAGAGCGTCTCCTGACGTTTGCGTCAGTTCCGTTAAAGTTTTACCCGAAATGAAAAAAACTTCCAGTGCCCGGGAAAGCCTTTGCGGATCGTTTGGGTGGATCCGCGCTGCGGCAACCGGGTCAATCTCTTCCAGTTGCTTGTGCAAAACGTCCCACCCCTGCTCAGCCGCCTGCTGCTCAATCTTTGCTCTCACTTCCGGATCGGCCGATGGCAGAGGTGATAACCCCTCCAGCAGCGCCTTGAAGTAGAGCATCGTGCCGCCCACCAGCAGCGGTATGCGTCCCGCAGCGGTAATCTCGGCCATCTCGGCCAGGGCGTCGCGGCGAAAATCTGCTGCGGAATACGCCTGTGCCGGGTCGAGAATATCCAGTAAACGGTGCGGCGCCGCACGCAGTTCTTCTGCGTTGGGCTTCGCCGTGCCGATGTCCATCCCTCGGTAAATGAGGGCTGAATCAACGCTAATCAACTCTACTGGCAAAACTTTACGTAACTCAATGGCTAACGCCGTTTTGCCGGAGGCCGTTGGCCCCATCAAAAAAATCGCCTTTGGCAGGCTCGCCTTACTTACGTCAGTCATGTTTCAGGGCGGTCATCGCCGTTTGTAAATCAACAGGTTGTAACAAACCACCCGGCGGCGCTTTCACCAGCTGCGGGCAGAGGCGTTCTACCTCCGCCAGCACGGTAATCGCCTGCGCCATACTCCACGGTGAATGTTCGCTGGCCAAATGGCGGGCGATCCACTGCGCGGTGTCGGCGGCATCAAACGTCGTTTGCTGCGCCAGGTAGCCTATCAGTTCAGGAATCAAGTTTTGTAAATTTTGTTGGCGTAAGGGTAAAGGCACCGCGCGAATTGTCACATGCTGCGCGTCCAGTACGATTTCTATGCCCATTTCAGCCAGCTGAGACTGTACGCGCCGCAAAACCCCTGTTTCTTCAGGGGATACTTTCAGGCGCACGGGGATCAGCAGCGGCTGCGCGCAGGCGGCATTGACCCCCGGGGTTAGCTGCGCCTGTTTGAGCCAGCGCTCCGCCACGGAAAGCGCCAGCAGCAGCAGTTTGCCCTCGCGTTCAAGCAGCGCCATGTCGGGAGCAACAATGGTCAGAACCCGACCAAAACTCTGGCTATGTCCATCCAGCGAAGGCGTTGAAACTGTAATGTGCTCTTTATGCTCAACGGACGGGGTATCCAGCAGCTTACGGTACAGCGCCCCCTGCTGTTTTTGATAGCCCGGCTGGGCATTGGGATAGTTAGCGCCGGTCGGTCGCGGCGCGTTGCCCGTCGAGGCTAAACGCGGCGCAGCCGGCTCGCGCGCTACCGCCGGTTCGGCAAAATGGTTACGTCCCGCCGCCACGCGGTTTTCCGGCAACGGACGCGGCGCGGGCGCTTCTTCTGCCAGCGGCAACGCCGGCTCGCCCCGCTGCTGCAATACCGCAGCAACGCCCTGATAGATAAAATCGTGCACCAGGCGCGACTGGTGGAAGCGCACCTCATGCTTGGCGGGGTGTACGTTCACGTCGACCTGATGCGGGTCGATCTCCAGATAAAGCACAAAGGCGGGCTGCTGATCGGCGCCGAGCTTGTCTTCGCAGGCCTGGCGAATGGCGTGGTTAATCAGGCGGTCGCGCATCATGCGGCCGTTGACGTAGCAATACTGGATCTCAGCAAAGGCGGCGCTGCTGGCGTTCGGATCGGCAACCCAGCCGCGAAGGGCCAGATCGCCATGCTGCCACTCAATGGCCAGCGCTTTTTCCAGGAACGGTGTGCCGCAGATAGCGCCAAGCCGACGCTCCTTTTGCCCGCCTTCCGCCACAGCGCGATACTGGCGCATCACCTTGCCGTTATGGCTAAGGTTGATCGTGACATCAAAGCGCGCCAGCGCGATGCGGCGGATGATCTCGTCGATATGTCCGAATTCGGTCTTCTCGGTTCGCATAAACTTGCGGCGAGCGGGCGTGTTATAGAAGAGATCCAGCACTTCCAGCGTGGTGCCGACCGGGTGCGCCGCAGGTTTAACCGTGACGTCCATATCGCGCCCTTCGGCGTAGGCCTGCCAGGCTTCCTGCTGGTCGGCCGTGCGGGAGGTCAACGTTAAGCGAGAAACGGAGCTGATACTGGCCAGCGCTTCGCCGCGAAAACCCAGGCTGATAATCGCTTCCAGATCGTCAAGGGAAGCAATTTTGCTGGTGGCATGACGCGCCAGCGCCAGCGCCAGCTCGTCCTTTTTGATGCCACAGCCGTTATCACGAATGCGGATGAGCTTTGCGCCCCCGCGTTCAATATCGATATCAATGCGGGTCGCCCCGGCATCAAGGCTGTTTTCCACCAGCTCTTTCACCACCGATGCAGGGCGTTCCACCACCTCACCGGCGGCGATTTGGTTCGCGAGCTGCGGCGGTAGAACCTGAATCGGCATGAACTCTCCTTAATTAGTCGCGGTCATCTCACCCGGCAGCGCGGCGCTTGCCGTCTGGGCTGCCCCACCCTGCGGCGCAGACTGAAGCGGATGCGCGTCAAAGTATTTACGCAGACCGTTGTAAATCGCTTCGGCAATTTGCTGCTGATAGCTGTCGCTGCCCAGTAAACGCTCTTCACCGTGATTACTGATAAAGCCCGTCTCGACCAGGATCGACGGAATATCCGGGGAGCGCAGCACGCCGAGGCTTGCATGTTCCGGACGACGCTTATGCAGCGATCCGACGCTTTGCAGCTGGTTCAGTACGTTAGTGGCGACATCATACCCGACGCGCTGAGAATGACCGAACTGTAAATCCAGTACCGCCTGGCTGAGATACGGATCGGCCTGGCTGTTTGCCAGCACATCGCCCGCCCCGCCTAACAGTTCTGACTGCTTCTCGTGCTCTTCAAGCCAGTTCGCCATTTCACTGTTGGCGCGGCGGTTGGACAGCACCCAGACCGACGCGCCGGTGGCGTTACGGTTCGGCGCAGCATCCGCATGAATCGAGACCAGGAAGTTGGCGTTTTGCTTACGCGCCACATCCGAGCGTCCCATCACCGAAATGAAGTAATCTCCATCGCGGGTCATCACCCCTTTAAACATCGGATCGTCATTCAGAAGCGCACGCAGCTTACGGGCAATGGCGATAGTGACATTTTTCTCCCGCGTGCCGCCCGGGCCAATCGCGCCAGGATCTTGCCCGCCGTGTCCGGCATCGATGGCGATAATCACCTTATCGCCACTCACCGGCGTACGCCGCGCGCTAACCGCCGGACGCGTCACCGTGTTGCTGCTGGTCACCGCGGTAAGACGGTCATTCTGTGATTTGAACGGATT
Source organism: Enterobacter cloacae complex sp. P24RS (assembly GCF_014982165.1). Taxonomy (NCBI): domain Bacteria; kingdom Pseudomonadati; phylum Pseudomonadota; class Gammaproteobacteria; order Enterobacterales; family Enterobacteriaceae; genus Enterobacter; species Enterobacter cloacae complex sp. P24RS. The sequence continues at coordinate 29,507 of NZ_JADCKU010000013.1, read as the reverse complement.
ACGGGCCGGCTCAGACGGCCTTGGGGTATAAACCGGCGCTTCCACGCGTTTTGCCACAACGGGTGCAGGCGGAGGCGGCGGCGGAACGTCAGCATTAATGGTAAAGACCACCGTATAATTCGCGCCGTTTTGCTGCTTAACCGCCTTCGTTTTGCCTTTTTCGGTGAGATCGACCACAAGGCGCAGAGACTGCGCATCTTTCGGCGTTCCCGAACGGATGCTTTTCACCAGATTGTTGCCGCTGAACTGGAGCGGCAGCCCCTGGATCACCCCGGACTGTTTAATATCGAGCGCCACGCTGCGGCTGTCGATTTGTGAGAAAGCATATTCAGGATCGCCCATAAAGCTGAACGTAATGCGGGCCTGGCTATCGCCGTTCGACACCTGAATATCCGAGAGGCTGGCCGCCCCGGCCTGCGCGCACAGCAGGACCGTGGCAGCAAACACCCAACCTTTAACGCGATTAATCATCCCGTTATCCCTACGTTCAACCGGCTAAACGCGCCAGTAAGGAACAGCCTGATGAGGAAACCGCACTGATGCGCGCCTCACGCCCTTGTGCCTGGTAATCTAAGTGAATTTCGACATCCGGGTCAGGCAGCACACCCGCACCTTGTTGCGGCCACTCCACCAGGCAAATGGCGTCGTTGGCAAAGTAATCGCGGATCCCCATAAATTCCAGCTCCTCCGGGTCCGCAAGACGGTATAAATCAAAGTGGTACACCATGATATTTTCAAGCGTGTACGGTTCTACCAGCGTATAGGTCGGGCTTTTTACGTTCCCGTTATGGCCTAACGCCTGCAAAAAGCCACGGCTGAAGGTTGTTTTACCCGCGCCTAAATCTCCATACAGATAAATGACGGTCGCCCCCTGACAGGCCTGCGCCACGCGCGTGCCGAGATCTAAAGTGGCTTGTTCATCAGGTAAAGGAATCGCTCGATTAGTCATTTTCTACGTCAATCACATCCGGGTTAACAACACGCCGCAGCGTGCAAAAAAGATCGGTGGCCAGCATACCGCGCGTGCCATAACGAGCAGCTAGGCCGTCAGCCGCCGCACCGTGGGCCACGCAGCCGGCACAGGCTGCATCATAAAGGGGAAGTTTCTGTCCGAGCAATGCGCCAATGATGCCGGAGAGCACATCGCCCATGCCACCGCTCGCCATGCCTGCATTACCTGCATCAATAATGCCCATGGCATCATCGCTGGCGATAACGGTCCCCGCCCCTTTCAAAACGGCAACACCTCCGTAACGTTTTACCAGACGTTGGGCAGAAAGTAAGCGATCGCTTTCAATTTCTGCCACGCTACAGTTAAGCAGCCGTGCGGCTTCGCCGGGGTGCGGCGTCAGAATGCGATTGTGACGCTTATCCGGATTTATTGCCAGAAGGTTAAGCGCGTCGGCATCCCATAACATCGGTTTACGAAAATTCTCGGCTTTTTGCAGGGCCTGTTTACCCCAGCTCTGTTGCCCAAGCCCCGGACCAATTACTACCACGTCCGCCCACTCCAGACCCTCTTCAATCGCCTGCGGGGTAAGCTCGTGGACCATCAGCTCCGGCCGCGCAGTAATAATGGGGGGAATGTTTTCGCTGTGGGTCAGCACGCGCACTAATCCGGCGCCGCAGCGCAACGCGGCCTCTCCTGTCATACGAATCGCACCCGCCGTGCCATGATCGCCACCAATAATCAGCAGTCGGCCATGGTCACCCTTATGGGAGGTGGGACGACGCCGCGGTAGCCACTGTGCAAGCTGAGACGCATCAAAGCGGGTGATGTGAGTATCCTGTCCCGCCAGCCAGTTTTCAAGCCCCAGGGCGTTGTGGTGTAACGTGCCCACGACATCCCGCGCTTTCCCGGTAAGCAGCCCCGGCTTCAGGGCGATAAAGGTCACGGTGTGCGCAGCCTCAATCGACACGCCCGGCGTCGCGCCGGTTTGCGCCATCAGGCCGGAGGGAATATCCAGCGCCACCACCGGTGCGGGGTGCGCGTTGGCGCGCGTAATCAGCGCGGCGACGTCATCGCGAGGCGCGCGCATCAGTCCTGTCCCCAGCAGACCATCAACAATCACGTCTACGTCTTCGGGCCAGACGATATCAGACGCATGGATAACGCCTCCCGCATTCAGCCAGGCTTCTCTCGCCATGCCTGCTTCTTCCGGTAGCGGCTTGTCGCTCTCCAGCGCCAGCAGGGTGACGCGCAGCCCCGCCGCTACGGCAAGACGCGCCACCACATAGCCGTCGCCACCGTTATTGCCGTGACCGCACAGTATCAGGTAGTGCGAGGCATCCGGGTAAGCCGTGCGCGCCACGTTAAATGCCGCCTCGCCTGCACGCTGCATCAGTTCGTAAAGGGTAATGCCCAGGCTGTCTGCGGCCTCTTTTTCGGCCCGACGAAGGTCATCCGCATGCCAGATGGAGTGTGGTATACTTGCGGGGTTTTTCTTCACAGTATGGTCCGTCATGTCACAGCCCCTCGATCTCAATGAATTAGCGCAAAAAATAAAACAGTGGGGTGCTGAACTGGGCTTCCAGAAGGTCGGTATTACTGACACCGATCTCTCTGCCAGCGAGCCTAAGCTACAGGCATGGCTGGATAAACAATACCACGGCGAGATGGAGTGGATGGCGCGTCACGGTATGATGCGTGCCCGCCCCCACGAGCTGTTGCCGGGTACGTTGCGCGTCATTAGCGTACGCATGAACTATCTGCCCGCTAACGCGGCCTTTGCGCGCACGCTAAAAAATCCCTCACTGGGTTACGTCAGCCGGTACGCTCTGGGACGTGATTACCACAAACTTCTGCGCAACCGTCTAAAAAAGCTCGGGGAAACCATCCAGCAGCACTGTGTTTCGCTGAATTTTAGACCCTTTGTTGATTCTGCGCCTATTCTTGAGCGTCCGATCGCTGAAAAAGCAGGGCTTGGCTGGACAGGTAAGCACTCACTTATCTTAAGCCGCGACGCGGGGTCATTCTTTTTCCTGGGTGAGCTGCTGATTGATTTACCCCTGCCGGTAGACGGTCCGGTGGAGGAAGGCTGTGGCCGCTGCGTGGCCTGTATGACCATCTGCCCTACGGGCGCGATTGTTGAACCCTATACCGTTGATGCGCGCCGCTGTATCTCTTACCTCACTATCGAGTTGGAAGGCGCCATTCCAGAGGAATTTCGCCCGCTTATCGGCAACCGCATCTACGGCTGCGATGACTGCCAGCTGATTTGTCCGTGGAACCGCTATTCACAACTGACGGACGAAGACGACTTCAGCCCGCGTAAAGCGCTGCATGCGCCACAGCTTATTGAACTGTTCGCCTGGACCGAAGCCTGGTTCCTGAAGGTAACGGAAGGGTCCGCCATACGTCGTATCGGCCACCTGCGCTGGCTGCGTAATGTGGCCGTTGCGCTGGGTAATGCCCCGTGGGATGAAGCCAATCTTCAGGCGCTCGAAAGCCGCAGAGGTGAGCACCCACTTCTTGATGAGCACATAGAATGGGCGATTGCGCAGCAAATTGAGAAGCGAAATGCCGGCGTGGTTGAAGTCCAGCTACCGAAGAAACAGCGTCTGGTCAGGGTGATTGAAAAAGGGCTTACGCGGGATGCGTGATATATTCACAGCCTGTGAATAAAAATAAAAAGTGAGGCGCCATAAGGCTTAGCAAACAGGTCAAGTGATCTCAATAACATTTTGAAATCAAAATTTCTTCATATAATACAGACGATTACGAAGATATTATTCACCCTGCTAACATTTTGTACAGACTGGTTTGATCGTGGTTTCTGTGGATAACTCTGTTTACAAGAGTATTTCAGATACAACAGAAAACGTCCCCAACGAAGCATTTCGCTGTGGATAGTTTGAATATGAAGAAGAATTTGGAGCGGGAAACGAGACTCGAACTCGCGACCCCGACCTTGGCAAGGTCGTGCTCTACCAACTGAGCTATTCCCGCTTGGGTGTTCTGGTGCTGGCGTATCTTGCGATACTTTCAAATTTTGGAGCGGGAAACGAGACTCGAACTCGCGACCCCGACCTTGGCAAGGTCGTGCTCTACCAACTGAGCTATTCCCGCTTGGGTGTTCTGGTGCTGGCGTATCTTGCGATACTTTCAAATTTTGGAGCGGGAAACGAGACTCGAACTCGCGACCCCGACCTTGGCAAGGTCGTGCTCTACCAACTGAGCTATTCCCGCTTGGGTGTTCTGGTGCTGGCGTATCTTGCGATACTTTTCAAATTTTGGAGCGGGAAACGAGACTCGAACTCGCGACCCCGACCTTGGCAAGGTCGTGCTCTACCAACTGAGCTATTCCCGCAAATCTGTACTGCTTTTGTTGCTGTCGTAACGTGTAATTCTCTGTCGTTACGGGAGGCGCATTATACGAGAAATCCGTTTAGCTGCAACCCCCCTCAAAGCTATTTTTTTGAAATTCAGTTCAAGTGCTTATTAAATCGGCAAGCTGAACAATTTAACGACAAAATACAGGCCGCGCAACGCGCCGGATCGCAAAATCAGAGCTTAATAAAGTTTTCGCGATAGTACGCCAGCTCCGCAACAGACTCGCGGATGTCATCCATCGCCTGGTGCGTCCCCTGCTTTGTGAAGCCGTCGAGAATTTCCGGTTTCCAGCGACGGGCCAGCTCTTTCAGGGTGCTCACATCCAGATAGCGGTAGTGGAAGTAGGACTCCAGCTCCGGCATGTACTTAAACAGGAAACGACGATCCTGACCAATGCTGTTGCCACAGATAGGCGATTTTCCTGCCGGCACCCACTGCTTCAGAAACTCAAGCGTCGCCAGCTCCGCTTCGCGGTCGCCCAGGGTGCTGGCCTTCACGCGTTCCACCAGCCCGCTGCCGGTATGGGTACGCACGTTCCACTCATCCATCAGCGCAAGCTGATCGTCGGACTGGTGCACGGCAATCGTTGGGCCTTCCGCCAGAATATTGAGGTTGGCATCGGTGACCAGTGTGGCGATCTCAATAATGCGATCGCGCTCGGGATCCAGGCCGGTCATCTCCAGATCGATCCAAATCAGGTTGTTTTCGTCCGCGCTCATGTTATTTTCCACCCTTCTCGCTTAACCGGCAGTAGCAGGTTAACTAGTATTAATTAGAGTGTATCATAGAGGTTTTGCCCGCTATGGGCGACCAGGAGCCAGCGCGATTGAGTAAAAATAAACTCTCCAAAGGGCAGCAGCGCCGCGTGAATGCAAATCACCAGCGCCGTCTTAAAACCACTACGGAGAAGCCCGATTACGACGACAACCTGTTTGGCGAAGCGACAGAAGGCGTTGTGATCAGCCGCTTCGGCATGCACGCCGATGTCGAATCCGCCGACGGGGATATCCACCGTTGCAATATCCGTCGCACCATCCGTTCACTGGTGACCGGGGACCGCGTGGTCTGGCGTCCGGGCAAGGAGGCGGCGGAAGGGGTAACGGTTAAAGGTATCGTTGAAGCCGTGCATGAACGCACGTCGGTCCTTACCCGCCCTGATTTCTATGACGGCGTGAAGCCGATTGCCGCCAACATTAACCAGATCGTGATCGTTTCGGCGATTTTACCCGAGCTTTCTCTTAATATTATCGACCGTTACCTGGTGGCCTGCGAAACGCTACAGGTTGAGCCGCTCATCGTGCTGAATAAAATCGATCTGCTGGATGACGAGGCCATGGCCTTTGTGAATGAGCAGATGGATATCTACCGCAACATTGGTTATCGCGTTTTGATGGTTTCCAGCCGCACCAAAGACGGCCTGAAGCCGCTGGAAGATGCGCTGACCGACCGCATCAGCATCTTTGCTGGGCAGTCCGGCGTGGGTAAATCGAGCCTGCTTAACAATCTGCTCGGCCTTCAGCAGGAGATCCTGACCAACGATGTGTCGGACGTCTCCGGGCTGGGCCAGCACACCACCACCGCCTCACGTCTCTATCACTTCCCGCACGGCGGCGATGTGATTGACTCCCCGGGTGTGCGTGAATTTGGTCTTTGGCACCTTGAGCCGGAACAAATCTTTAACGGATTTGTCGAATTCCATGACTATTTAGGCGCTTGCAAATACCGCGACTGTAAACATGACAACGATCCGGGCTGTGCCATCCGTGAAGCGGTGGAGAACGGTGAAATTGCGGAAACCCGTTTCGAAAATTATCACCGCATTCTCGAAAGCATGGATCAGGTAAAAACGCGTAAAAACTTTTCTGATTCTGATAACTGACAACTAAGCTAAGCGTCGCTAAAATCGTCCCCTTTTTTCAGGTTCCGGCAGCGCGCTGCCGGATCAGGAACGACAAAACAATGGCCTGGAGGCTACCTTGTTAAACTCATTTAAACTTTCGCTTCAATACATTCTGCCTAAACTGTGGCTCACTCGCCTGGCGGGCTGGGGCGCGAGCAAACGAGCGGGCTGGCTGACCAAACTGGTCATCGACCTGTTCGTGAAATACTACAAGGTCGACATGAAAGAAGCGCAGAAGCCGGATACGGCAAGCTACCGCACCTTCAACGAATTTTTTGTGCGTCCCCTGCGCGACGAAGTGCGTCCGCTGAATACCGACCCGAACGTGCTGGTGATGCCTGCTGACGGCGTGATCAGCCAGCTGGGTAAAATTGAAGACGACAAAATTTTGCAGGCGAAAGGCCATAACTACAGCCTGGAAGCGCTGCTGGCCGGTAACTACCTGATGGCGGATCTGTTCCGCAACGGTACGTTCGCCACCACCTATCTCTCCCCGCGCGACTATCACCGCGTTCATATGCCGTGTAACGGTATCCTGCGCGAGATGATCTACGTGCCGGGCGATCTGTTCTCCGTAAACCACCTGACGGCGCAAAACGTCCCGAATCTGTTTGCCCGCAATGAGCGCGTCATCTGCCTGTTTGATACTGAATTTGGCCCAATGGCGCAGATTCTGGTGGGTGCGACCATCGTAGGCAGCATCGAAACCGTCTGGGCGGGCACCATTACGCCGCCGCGCGAAGGCGTGATCAAGCGCTGGACCTGGCCTGCCGGCGAAGAAGAAGGTTCTGTGGCCCTGCTGAAAGGTCAGGAGATGGGCCGCTTCAAGCTGGGCTCAACGGTAATCAACCTGTTCGCACCGGGCAAAGTTAACCTGGTCGAGGAGCTGAAAAGCCTGTCCGTGACCAAACTTGGCCAGCCTCTGGCCGTATCGACTGAAATCTTTGCAACGCCAGACGTTGCGCCAGCCCCGTTGCCGGAAGAAGAGATTAAGGCCGAGCACGACGCCAGCCCGCTGGTTGACGACAAAAAAGACGAAGGCTAACAACAGAAGGATCGCTGACGTGCGCCCGATTATCGTATTACTGATGGCCTGGTGCCTCAGCATGGGGGCGTACGCAGCGACGGCCCCCGACGCCAAACAGATAACCCAGGAGCTGGAACAGGCAAAAGCGGCGAAACCCGCTCAGCCGGAGGCCGTTGAGTCACTCCAGTCTGCACTGAACGCGCTTGAGGAGCGGAAAGGCTCCCTTGAGCGCGCACAGCAGTATCAGCAGGTTATCGACAACTTCCCCAAACTCTCTCAGACCCTGCGCTCGCAGTTAAACAACCTGCGCGATGAACCGCGCCAGGTACCCGCAGGGATGACGTCCGAGGCGCTGAATCAGGAGATCCTGCAAGTCAGCAGCCAGCTTCTGGAAAAGAGCCGCCTGGCTCAGCAGGAGCAGGAGCGGGCGCGTGAAATTGCCGACTCCCTCAGCCAGCTTCCACAGCAGCAAACCGACGCCCGCCGTCAGTTAAATGAGGTGGAACGCCGCATCGGGACGCAGGCGGGCAACACACCGCAGAATCAGGCGCAAAATCTTGGGCTACAGGCTGAATCCGCCAGACTGAAAGCGCTGGTCGATGAACTGGAGCTGGCACAGCTTTCTGCCAACAACCGCCAGGAGCTGTCGCGGATGCGTTCCGAGCTGGCGCAGAAGCAGAGCGAACAGCTTGATGCGTATCTCCAGGCGCTGAGAAATCAGCTCAACAGCCAGCGTCAGCGTGAAGCTGAACGTGCCCTGGAAAGCACCGAGTTATTGGCCGAAAACAGCGATAACCTGCCTGAAGGCATTGTCGCCCAGTTTAAAGTTAACCGCGAACTTTCTGCGGCGCTGAATCAGCAGGCGCAGCGTATGGATTTGGTCGCGTCGCAGCAGCGTCAGGCCACCAATCAAACCCTTCAGGTGCGTCAGGCGCTCAACACGCTGCGTGAACAGTCCCAGTGGCTTGGCTCGTCTAACCTGTTGGGCGAAGCGTTACGCGCGCAGGTCGCGCGTCTGCCGGAGATGCCAAAACCGCAGCAGCTTGATACAGAGATGGCGCAGCTGCGCGTTCAGCGTCTTCACTATGAAGACCTCCTCAACAAGCAGCCGCAAATCCGCCAGATCCGTCAGGCTGACGGACAGCCGCTTACCGGCGAGCAGAGTCGTATTCTGGAAGCGCAGCTGCGCACCCAGCGCGAGCTGCTGAACTCCCTGTTACAGGGTGGCGATACGCTGATCCTTGAGCTGACCAAGCTGAAAGTGTCGAACAGCCAGCTGGAGGATGCGCTGAAGGAGGTCAACGAGGCCACGCACCGTTATCTCTTCTGGACGTCCGACGTGCGGCCGATGACCTTCGCCTGGCCGATTGAAATTGTGCAGGATCTGCGACGCCTTATTTCGCTGGATACCTTCAGCCAGCTGGGCCTTGCCAGCGTGATGATGATAACCAGTAAGGAGACCATCTTCCCGCTGCTGGGAGCGCTGATTCTGGTCGGCTTCAGTATTTATTCCCGTCGCCACTTCACCCGTTTCCTCGAGCGCTCCAGCGCCCGTGTGGGAAAAGTGACCCAGGATCACTTCTGGCTGACGCTGCGCACGGTGTTCTGGTCAATTCTGGTCGCGTCCCCGCTGCCGGTGCTGTGGATGACGCTCGGATACGGCCTGCGTGAAGCCTGGCCTTATCCGCTTGCCGTCGCGATTGGAGACGGCGTAACCGCCACCGTCCCGCTGCTGTGGGTAGTGATGATTTGCGCCACGTTCGCGCGGCCAAACGGTCTGTTCATCGCTCACTTTGGCTGGCCGCGTAATCGCGTTGCGCGGGCGATGCGTTATTACCTGATGAGTATCGGGCTGATTGTGCCGCTGATTATGGCGTTGATCATGTTCGATAATCTCAATGACCGGGAGTTCTCCGGCTCGCTGGGACGTCTGTGCTTTATGCTGATCTGCGGGGCACTGGCGGTGGTAACGCTCAGCCTGAAGCGCGCCGGGATCCCGCTCTATCTCGATAAGAGCGGCAGTGGCGATAACATGTTTAACCGTCTGCTGTGGAACCTGCTGCTCAGCGCGCCGCTGGCGGCAATGCTGGCGGCAGCTGTCGGCTACCTCGCTACGTCGCAGGCGCTGCTGGCGCGACTGGAAACGTCGGTGGCTATCTGGTTCCTGCTGCTGGTGGTTTACCACGTTATTCGCCGCGGCATGCTGATCCAGCGTCGTCGTCTGGCGTTTGACCGCGCCAAACATCGTCGCGCAGAAATTCTGGCCCAGCGTGCGCGCGGCGAAGAAGAACCGAATCACGTCAACAGCACGGAAGGAGCAGCGGAAGCAGACGACGTTGAACTGGATCTGGATGCTATCAGTACCCAGTCCTTGCGGCTGGTGCGCTCAATTCTGATGCTGGTTGCCCTGCTGTCGGTGATTTTCCTGTGGTCGGAAATTCACTCCGCGTTTGGCTTCCTGGAGAATATCTCGTTGTGGGACGTGACGTCCACGGTACAGGGAGTCGAAAGCCTGGAGCCCATCACCTTAGGGGCCGTGCTGATTGCGATTCTGGTGCTGATCATCACCACGCAGCTGATACGTAACTTCCCTGCTCTGCTGGAGCTGGCGCTGTTGCAGCATCTGGATTTAACCCCCGGCACGGGCTATGCGATCACCACTATCACCAAGTATTTAATCATGCTGTTTGGTGGGCTGGTGGGCTTCTCGATGATTGGTATCGAATGGTCAAAACTGCAATGGCTGGTTGCTGCCCTTACCGTAGGCCTGGGCTTTGGTTTACAGGAGATCTTCGCCAACTTCGTGTCTGGTCTGATCATTCTGTTTGAAAAACCGATTCGAATTGGCGATACGGTGACCATCCGCGATCTGACCGGCAGCGTCACCCGAATCAACACCCGCGCTACCACCATCAGCGACTGGGACCGTAAAGAGATCATCGTCCCGAACAAAGCGTTTATCACCGAGCAGTTTATCAACTGGTCGCTGTCTGACTCCGTCACGCGTGTGGTGCTGACCGTACCGGCCCCGTCGGATGCCAACAGCGAAGAGGTGACGCAAATCCTGTATACGGCTGCGGAACGCTGTTCGCTGGTAATCGATAACCCACCGCCGGAAGTCTTCTTAGTGGATTTGCAGCAGGGGATCCAGATTTTCGAGCTGCGTATTTACGCCGCCGAGATGGGCCACCGTATGCCGCTTCGCCATGAGATCCACCAGCTGATTCTGGCTGGCTTCCGCGAGCACGGGATCGATATGCCGTTCCCACCGTTCCAGATGCGTCTGGAAACGCTGGACGGACGTAAGACGGGAAGAACCTTGACGTCAGCGGCGCGTTCGCGCCCGGCGGGAAGCTTGTAATCTCTTTTCCCCTCCCTGTCGGGAGGGGTTTTTCATCCGCTATGCCACTTCCGCCACGCAGATCGTCATGCGACGGCGGTAGTTTTCATAAATTCCCATTGCCAGCATTGAGAAGAAAATCGGTCCGCCAACCATCCACAGCGTGCTGTTCCAGTCATTTGCCTCAACCACGGGCTGAATGACGGTAAAAATGTTGGCGAACGCGACGACCAGCACCACAACGGTGGTCGCCACCAGCGTCGCCGCGCGGGTTTTGAAGATCACAAACGGACGCTCCAGATCCTGCTTCGCCTTAAAGAACGGAAACGCCAAGGCCAGGAAAAGGTACGGAAGCGTCATTGACACGTTCGCCATCAGGGTCAGCTTGTTATAGAAGGCCGACGCGGTATCGCCGCCAAAGGACACCAGCAGAATGAATACGCACACCAGGAGGCACTGCATCCACATGGCGTTAGCAGGCATACCGGCAGCATTAAGCTGGGTCATCCGTGCGGGCCACAGCGCCTTTGGCGTGCCCTGAATAATCGCTTTCAGCGGCGAGTAGATCAGCGTGAAGAACGCGCCGGTATAGGCGAGGAACATCGACAGGCCGGTAATGCGCGCAAACCAGATCCCCAGGGTAGCCGATGTTTCCGGCGTCAGGTGCATGGCGTTACCGAGCGTCATCCCCAGGCTTTTCATCAGCACGTAGGTGATGTTCCCGAGGTTGGTGGTGTTATTGCTCAACACCTGCTGCCAGTTGGTGCTGACGCCCCAGAGGAAAATCGCCAGCGAGTAGCCAATGGAAATGACGATGGCGGCAAAAATAATGCCTTTGGCGAAGTTCTTTTCCGGGTTTTCGGTTTTGTCGACCAGCCCGCCTACGGCTTCAATACCGCCGTAAGCAAAGATGGCAAACACCACGAACGAGAGCATGGCCAGCCCGGACTGATACCCCGGATTAGGCGATGAAACAAAGTTGACTTCCTGGGCGAAATGCCCGCCGTTCAGGCACAGAATGGCGATACTGGCCAGCAGCAGCACCAGATTCAGACACATCACGGAAATCCCGCCAACCGCGGTGATACGGGCTATTTTGTTGATGCCTTTGGAGGCCACCAGCGTGACCACCACCATCCAGCACACCGCCAGAATACCCACCACCTGCGTGGAGCTCAGCCCCGCCAGGGACCAGACCTGCGTTTTGTCCGCACCGAAGAGAAACGTCGAGAACGGCACCCAGACCTTGGCTGCCGTGCTGACCATCCAGACGACGTAGGATGAAAACCACATGAATGTACCGATAAATGCATAGCGTGGACCGACGCTGTTGTTCATCCACGAATAGATGCCGCCCTCTTCTTTCCGGTAAGCCGAGCCCATCTCCGCCATCATCAGCGCAAACGGGATAAAGAAGAACAGAGCGGAAACGATATAAAACGGCGTCGCGCTGTAGCCCATCAGATAAAAAGCGGACGGGCTATTGGCAAAGCCAAAGACTGACGTAAAAATCATCAGGATGAGCCCGGTAAGGGTCATTTTTTTGAGTGAGTGGGACATATAACCATCCGAAACGGAATTAAACTGCGCGGATGGTAGCAGATGACCAGACAAATATTGTGGCTATACGAGTCAAATTAAGAAAAAGACCCGTGCAGAGAGAAAATAGCAGTTTTTAATATGGCAAGTTAAATGACCGGGTAAGCGACAGCGCCACCCGGCAACTCTTTAAGCGCGATCGACCGTAAAGGCGATCACGTCGCCCAGCTGTTCCGCGCCCAGCGCCAGCATCACCAGACGATCCACGCCCAGCGCCACGCCGGAGCAGTCCGGCAAACCGGCCTTAAGCGCTTCCAGCAGGTTGGTGTCAATCGGCTGCTGCGGCAGACCGCGCGCGTTGCGCTTGCGGTTATCCTGCTCGAAACGCTGCTGCTGTTCGCGCGCGTCGGTCAGCTCGTGGAAACCGTTCGCCAGCTCAATGCCTTTGAAATACACCTCAAAACGCTCCGCCACGCGGTGATCTTCGGTGCTGATCTGCGCCAGCGAGGCCTGGCTGGCCGGGAAGTGGTAGACAAACGTCGGGCGATCTTTACCAATTTGCGGTTCAACGCCAAAGGTGAACAGCAGTTGCAGCAGCGTGTCGCGGTCCTCTTCGGTATCCGCCACGTTGCTCAGATCCAGTTTTGCCGCCACCTCACGCAACTGGGTTTTATCAGCCGACAGCGGATCGATTTCCAGATGGCGCTGGAAGGCCTGCTGATAGGAGAGCGTTTCAGCTTCCGCGCAATCCAGCACCTGTTGCAGCAGATCGTCGACTTCGTTCATCAGGCGATACATGTCGTAGTGCGGGCGGTACCACTCCAGCATGGTGAATTCCGGATTATGGTGCCGGCCCATCTCTTCATTACGGAAGCTACGGCACAGCTGATAAACCGGGCCACATCCGGCCGCCAGCAGACGCTTCATATGGTATTCCGGGCTGGTCATCAGATACAGATTCATGCCCTGAGAGTGGCCAGGGCCAACAAAACGGGTTTCAAACGGGACCAGATGAATATCCGTGACCGTCGCCTGACTCATGCACGGCGTTTCCACCTCCAGGACGCCGCGATCTGCAAAGAAGCGGCGGATCTCCGCCATAATTGCTGCGCGCTTCAACAGGTTTGGAATGGATGCGCTCGGCTGCCAGGTGGCCGTTTCGCTCATGAGTTTTTCTCCGTTTTCAGACAAGGGCACGAAGTCTACTCGTAAGCCGGGGCAGAGACAAATTTTGCACAGTAAAAGTCCTTTTTCATTACACAGAAAAATACTGTGACGCCATTCATCAATCACGATGATAAATCACCGCACAGAACAGCAAAAAAATCGAACGCGTCAAATTTCCCTCACATCTACGCGGTTATACTGTTATACCCATAAAGGAGCAGTGGAATCGCTTCCGCAATCGCCCGTTCGGGCAGGTGAACGTCCTTTAGTCCATCGCGTTGCGGGAAAACAAAAATCTGGAGGAATGTCGTGCAAACTTTTCAAGCCGATCTTGCCGTAATAGGCGCTGGCGGGGCTGGATTACGCGCTGCAATTGCTGCGGCACAAGCCAATCCGAACGCTAAAATCGCATTGATTTCAAAAGTCTATCCGATGCGCAGCCACACGGTAGCCGCAGAAGGAGGATCCGCCGCCGTCGCGCAGGATCATGACAGCTTCGAATACCATTTCCACGACACGGTTGCAGGGGGCGACTGGCTTTGCGAACAGGATGTCGTTGATTATTTCGTTCACCATTGCCCAACGGAAATGACCCAGCTGGAACAATGGGGATGCCCGTGGAGCCGCCGTCCGGACGGGAGCGTCAACGTTCGCCGCTTCGGTGGCATGAAGATCGAACGCACCTGGTTTGCCGCCGATAAGACCGGCTTCCACATGCTGCACACCCTGTTTCAGACCTCCCTCCAGTTCCCACAAATCCAGCGCTTTGACGAACATTTCGTTCTCGACATTCTGGTCGACGACGGTCATGCGCGCGGGCTGGTGGCGATGAACATGATGGAAGGCACGCTTGTCCAGATCCGCGCGAATGCAGTGGTCATGGCGACCGGCGGTGCGGGCCGCGTGTACCGCTATAACACCAACGGCGGCATCGTCACCGGTGACGGTATGGGCATGGCGCTCAGCCACGGCGTGCCGCTGCGCGATATGGAGTTCGTCCAGTATCACCCAACCGGCCTGCCCGGCTCCGGTATTCTGATGACGGAAGGCTGCCGCGGTGAAGGCGGTATTCTGGTCAACAAAAACGGTTACCGTTATCTACAGGATTACGGTATGGGCCCGGAAACCCCGCTCGGCGAGCCGAAAAACAAATACATGGAACTTGGCCCACGCGACAAAGTTTCTCAGGCTTTCTGGCACGAGTGGCGCAAAGGCAACACCATCTCAACGCCGCGCGGCGACGTGGTGCATCTCGACCTGCGCCACCTCGGCGAGAAAAAACTGCTGGAGCGTCTGCCGTTTATCTGTGAGCTGGCGAAAGCCTATGTGGGCGTCGACCCGGTGAAAGAGCCGATCCCGGTGCGTCCAACCGCGCACTATACGATGGGCGGAATCGAAACCGATCAGCAGTGCGAAACCCGCATCAAAGGGCTGTTTGCGGTGGGCGAGTGTTCCTCCGTGGGTCTACATGGCGCAAACCGTCTGGGCTCAAACTCGCTGGCTGAGCTGGTGGTCTTTGGCCGCATGGCGGGCGAACGCGCGATGGAGCGTGCCGCAACCGCAGGCGACGCCAACAGCGCGGCGCTGGATGCGCAGGTTGCAGACGTCGAAAAACGGCTGAAAGACCTGGTGAATCAGGAAGGTAACGAAAACTGGTCGAAGATCCGCGACGAAATGGGCCTGTCGATGGAAGAAGGCTGCGGGATCTACCGTACGCCAGAGCTGATGCAGAAAACCGTCGACAAGCTGGCGGAGTTGCAGGAGCGCTTCAGGCGCGTGCGCATCACCGATACCTCCAGCGTCTTTAATACCGACCTGCTCTATACCATTGAACTGGGCCACGGCCTGAACGTCGCGGAATGTATGGCACACTCTGCCCTGGCGCGTAAAGAGTCGCGCGGCGCGCACCAGCGTCTGGATGAGGGCTGCACCGAACGTGACGACGTCAATTTCCTTAAACACACTCTCGCCTGGCGCGATGCGGATGGCACCACCCGCCTGGACTACAGCGACGTGAAAATCACCACGCTGCCACCAGCGAAACGCGTTTACGGTGCAGAAGCAGAAGCCGCCGATAAGAAGGAGAAGGCGAATGGCTGAGATGCAAAAACTGAAAGTTGAAGTGGTGCGCTACAATCCGGAAGTGGACGCCGCGCCGCACAGCGCTTTCTACGAAGTCCCTTACGACGAGCAAACCTCCCTGCTGGATGCGCTCGGCTATATCAAAGACAACCTGGCGCCAGACCTGAGCTACCGCTGGTCCTGCCGCATGGCAATCTGCGGCTCCTGCGGCATGATGGTCAATAAAGTGCCGAAGCTGGCGTGTAAAACCTTCCTGCGCGATTACACCAAAGGCATCAGGGTTGAAGCGCTGGGCAACTTCCCGATTGAGCGCGATCTGGTGGTCGACATGACCCACTTTATCGAAAGCCTCGAAGCGATAAAGCCGTACATCATAGGCAACTCGCGTACGCCGGATCAGGGGCCAAACACCCAGACGCCCGCGCTGATGGCGAAATACCATCAGTTTTCCGGCTGCATCAACTGCGGCCTGTGCTACGCCGCCTGTCCGCAGTTTGGCCTGAACCCTGAGTTTATCGGCCCGGCCGCCATTACCCTGGCGCACCGCTATAACGAGGACAGCCGCGACCACGGCAAAAAAGAACGTATGGCGCAGCTTAACGGCCAGAACGGGGTCTGGACCTGCACGTTTGTGGGTTACTGCTCTGAAGTCTGTCCGAAGCATGTCGACCCGGCCGCCGCCATTCAGCAGGGAAAAGTGGAAAGCTCGAAAGACTTTCTTATCGCTACCCTGAAACCACGCTAAGGAGTGCATGATGACGACTAAACGCAAAGCCTACGTGCGGCCAATGCCGTCCACCTGGTGGAAAAAACTGCCGTTTTATCGCTTCTATATGCTGCGTGAAGGCACGGCAGTTCCCGCGGTCTGGTTCAGCCTCGAACTGATGTACGGGCTTTATGCTCTCAAGCACGGCCCGGAAGCCTGGGCCAGTTTTGTGGGCTTCCTGCAAAACCCAATCATCGTGGTTCTGAATCTGATTGTGCTCGCAGCCGCGCTGCTGCATACCAAAACCTGGTTTGAACTGGCGCCAAAAGCGGCAAACATCATTGTTAAAGGCGAGAAAATGGGGCCAGAGCCGGTTATCAAAGGACTCTGGGCAGTGACCGCAGTTGTCTCTGTGGTCATTCTGTTTGTCGCGCTGTTCTGGTAAGGAGACTATCGTGATCAATCCAAATCCAAAACGTTCAGACGAGCCGGTCTTCTGGGGGCTGTTTGGCGCAGGCGGCATGTGGAGCGCCATTGTTGCCCCGGTCATCATCCTGCTGGTCGGGATCATGCTGCCGCTGGGGCTGTTCCCGGGCGATGCGCTGAGCTACGAGCGCGTGCTGGCCTTTGCGAGCAGCTTTATTGGCCGCGTATTCATCTTCCTGATGATCGTCCTGCCGCTGTGGTGCGGCCTGCACCGTATCCACCATGCGATGCACGATCTGAAAATCCATGTGCCAAGCGGTAAATGGGTCTTCTACGGTCTGGCGACCATTCTGACGGTGGTCACGCTGATTGCCGTGGTCACCATCTGACTGAACTGGCCCGCCGTCCGGCGGGCTTTTTACTTTTTCATCTTTCCTGCCAGCCACACGGAAAATTCCCGCATTGCGGGCGTTTCAGCCCGGGACTGCAATCGGGTCAGCCAGTAACTGCCGAGCTCAATTTGCGTTGCAAAGGGCTGCACAATGCGCTCGCTGGCTAACAGATGGGTAAACATATCGACAGGCGCGATGGCAATGCCCACTCCCGCCTGAGCGGCCTCCAGCATGGTCACGGACGAATCAAACACCATCACACGGTGCGTTGGCGAAGGGGGATGCTCGCCGGCCGCCTGCATCCACGCGGACCACTCGTCGCGCCGGTAGGAGCGCAGCAGCGTAAACCTGAGGATATCGGCCGGACTGTGCAGACGAGCGGCAATATCCGGCGTACACAGCGGCGCGAGCGGCGCATGACAAAGAAATTCAGCCTCGGTGCCGTGCCACGCCCCGCCGCCGTAGCGGATCGTGTAGTCAAGCCCTTCGGCGGCCGGATCGACGCGGTTATTATGGGTAGAAAGCTGAAGATCGATATGCGGATAGCCACGGCGAAAATCGTCCAGCAGTGAGAATAACACCCCGGTCGCGAACGTGCCCACCACGCCGATTTTTAGCTTCTCCTGCGCACGATGGTTAGCGAAGCGATCCAGCATGCCGGCTATACGATCGAACGAATCATTCAGCACCGGCAGTAAATTTTCGCCCTCAGTAGTCAACATCAGCCCGCGCGAAACGCGAACGAACAGCTGACAGTTCAGGTGCTGCTCCAGCGTCTTCACATGCTGGCTAATGGCGGAATGGGTCACGTTCAGCTCAATGGCCGCATGCGTAAAGCTGAGATGTCTTGCGGCGGCTTCAAAGGCTCGAAGCGAATTGAGAGGGAGATAGCTTCGCGTCATGGTCTCTTCCGTTAGAAAAATTAACAGCTAATGCTAAATTTAACCGTTTGTCAGGTGCAGTCAAATCCAACAGACTACGCCTGTCTGACGGGCCCGGACATCCCCTTGACTCGCTATTACGGAAGATTACTGATGATGAAAAAAACCCTTTGCTGCGCCGTGCTGCTCGGCATCTCTTTCTCTGCCCTCGCCGCGCCAGTGTCCGAACAAAAGCTGGCGGAGGTGGTCGCGAAGACGGTTACGCCGCTGATGAAAGCCCAGTCTATTCCCGGTATGGCGGTGGCCGTTATTTATCAGGGTAAACCGCACTATTACACGTTTGGCAAGGCCGATATCGCAGCCAACAAACCGGTTACCCCTCAGACCCTGTTCGAGCTGGGCTCTATAAGTAAAACCTTCACCGGCGTTTTAGGTGGGGATGCCCTTGCTCGCGGTGAAATTTCGCTGGACGATCCGGTGACCAAATACTGGCCTGAGCTAACGGGCAAGCAGTGGCAAGGGATTCGCATGCTGGATCTCGCGACCTACACCGCTGGCGGTCTGCCGCTACAGGTGCCCGATGAGGTGACGGATGACGCCTCCCTGCTGCGCTTCTATCAACACTGGCAGCCACAGTGGAAGCCAGGCACAACGCGCCTTTATGCCAACGCCAGCATCGGCCTGTTTGGTGCGCTGGCGGTTAAGCCTTCCGGCATGCGCTACGAGCAGGCGATGACCGAGCGAGTGTTCAAACCGCTGGCGCTGCATCACACCTGGATTAACGTGCCGAAAGCGGAAGAGGCGCATTACGCCTGGGGCTATCGTAACGGCAAAGCGGTACACGTTTCGCCGGGTATGCTGGATGCACAAGCCTATGGCGTGAAAACCAACGTGCAGGATATGGCGAACTGGGTCATGGCAAACATGGCGCCAGAGAACGTTGCAGATGCCTCACTTAAGCAGGGCATCGCGCTGGCGCAGTCGCGCTACTGGCGTATCGGTTCAATGTACCAGGGCCTTGGCTGGGAGATGCTCAACTGGCCCGTGGAGGCAAAAACGGTGGTTGATGGCAGCGACAGTAAGGTGGCGCTGGCCGCCTTGCCTGCGGTCGAAATAGATCCTCCGGCTCCGCCTGTAAAAGCCTCCTGGGTGCACAAAACCGGGTCGACGGGCGGGTTCGGCAGCTACGTGGCCTTTATTCCTGAAAAGCAGATCGGCATCGTAATGCTCGCGAATAAAAGCTATCCGAACCCGGCACGCGTGGAGGCGGCATACCATATCCTCGACGCGCTACAGTAAAACATTGCCGGGTGGCGGCTTCGCCTCACCCGGCAAAACCCGCTGCACAATCTTCCGCATTTTTCCTGCTGTCATCTACACTTAACAAAAAAACGGTAAGGAAACTCCTATGCGCATTCTGCCTGTTATTGCCGCAGTAACAGCCGCGTTTTTAGTGGTTGCTTGCAGTTCCCCAACTCCTCCGCCTGGCGTCACGGTAGTCAGTAATTTTGACGCACAGCGCTTCCTCGGCACATGGTATGAAATCGCCCGCATGGATCATAAATTCGAAAGGGGCTTAGAAAAAGTTACGGCCACCTACAGCGCGATGGATGACGGCGGGATCCAGGTCGTCAACCGCGGCTATAATCCGAACCGGCAGATGTGGCAGCAGACGGTGGGTCAGGCCTATTTCACCGGCGCGCCTAACCGCGCGGCAATGAAAATCTCTTTCTTCGGCCCATTCTATGGCGGATATAACGTTATTGCGCTGGACAGAGAGTACCGCCACGCGCTGGTGTGTGGGCCGGATCGCAACTATCTTTGGATACTTTCCCGCACGCCAACAATCACGGCGGAAATGAAGCAGCAGATGCTGGACGTTGCGACCCGGCAAGGGTTTGACGTGACGAAATTAATCTGGGTAAAACAGCCGCATTAGTGCGTACTCAGTTTTAACCCAATGATGCCCGCGACGATTAATGCGAGGCTGGCGATGCGCGCCAGGCTCGCAGATTCCCCCAGCAGCAGAATGCCGGTAATAGCAGCCCCTACCGCGCCAATTCCCGTCCAGACAGCGTAAGCCGTTCCCACTGGCAAGGTCCGCATTGACCATGACAGCATAACGATACTGACAATCATCGCGGCGATGGTAATGACGCTGGGCGTCAGGCGGGTAAAACCGTGGGTGTATTTCAGACCAATTGCCCATACCACTTCGAGCAAACCGGCGATAACAAGAACGATCCAGGACATTTCAGGCTCCTTAACTTTTAGACAAGTTGGGGCCGTCCCCGATGAGTGACGCGCTTACGGGTCGTCCCGCAAGGCAGAAGTTGCACCTTATATTTTGGTTAGCGCGGTATTTTTTTTCAAACTTTTTTTGCTGAACGCGTTAAGGCAAGAAATAGCCTCAGTAAGGCGCGCAGTTCAGGCATTTATAACTCATCCGACTTCTCTATGATGTTATGCTTTCTGATGGCAGGAAGCCAAACCACTAGCCGACTGCGAATATTGTATGTACAAAATTCTTTTGATTGACCGCTGTCACTTCACCCGCGCGGGATTTGAAGCATGGGCCAATCATTCAGACCTGCTGTCAGGTCATTTCGTCGTAACCGGGGTGAATAACCTTTTCCTCGCCAGAGAGCATATTCTGCAATGGAAACCTGCACTGGTCATCGCTGATTTATCTGGCTTCCGGCAGGATTTACACCATTTTCAGCAACTGTCCTCCCTGCTGATTGCCAGCGAAACGCTGCCTTTTATTTTGCTGCAATCTGGGCAGGAACAGGCGATGACGGATTATCTGGCGCAATACCCGATATGGTCTTCACTCTCTAAAAATACCGATCTGGAAGGACTGGCAGCGGTGATTAACGACGCGCTAACGTCATGCGCAACCCCGGAGCTTCCGGAAATGGCAGCACCGTTACTGACGCGTCAGGAAGAGAGAGTTCTGACATTATGGATGGAGGGCGCAAGCAACCAGAAGATTGCCAGTCATCTGCGCATTAACGGCAAAACGGTGTACACATACAAACGCAATATCCGCATGAAGCTTCATATGGATACGCGCTACTCCCCGTTTTTAACGCTACAGGAAGTGGAGAATTGACGGTACGGTGAATTCACTGCCGTACCGTCGTTGTCATTAGTTCTGAGCTTTAGTTGCTGCGCCAGAAATAGCGTTACCACCGTCGGAGATATCTTCCCCTACGCCACGGGTGGTGTTACATGCAGTCAGTACCGAAGAAAGCACCAGAACAGAAAAGATCGCTGCAATTGTTTTCTTAACCATAATATCTTCCTTTTATAGCCAAAGTTATTTTGTGTATAGCAACTTAAGAATAGACAAGATCTTGTCGTTTGACGGAAAAGGAAGAATTTTTAGGAAAATTAGACGGAATTAGCTGGCCGCATGGGAAATGATATGGCCGAGATCCTGGATATCTTCACCCACGCCACGCGCGGTGTTGCAACCGGAGAGCATTGCGCTGGAGAGCGCGAACAGAAGCAGAATTTTAACGGTACGTTTCATCTTCCCTGCCTGCAAAATCAGGCGCAGCGGGCGCTGCGCCTTACATCATGACGTAAATTACTTCACGCGGGATACGTATTCGCCGGAGCGGGTATCCACTTTGATCACTTCACCGATCTGTACGAACAGCGGTACTTTCACCACTGCGCCGGTAGACAGGGTAGCTGGCTTGCCGCCGGTACCTGCGGTATCACCTTTCAGACCTGGATCGGTTTCAACAATTTCCAGCTCAACGAAGTTCGGCGGGGTAACGGCGATAGGCTGACCGTTCCACAGGGTCACGATGCACTCAGCCTGATCCAGCAGCCACTTAGCGTTATCGCCAATGGCTTTCGCGTCAGCAGACAACTGCTCGAAGGTTTCGTTGTTCATGAAGTGCCAGAACTCACCGTCGTTGTACAGGTAAGTCAGGTTCATATCGACAACATCAGCGCCTTCAGCGGAGTCAGTAGATTTGAAGGTTTTCTCAACACGGGTACCGGTCAGCAGGCGACGCAGCTTAACGCGCGCAAATGCCTGGCCTTTACCTGGTTTAACGAATTCGCTGGCTTCAACCGCGTACGGTTCGCCGTCCATCATGATTTTAAGACCAGCACGAAAATCGTTGCTATAGTACGTTGCCATAAGGCCCTCTAAATTTGTTAACTGGTAGCTAAGCCACAAAATGGCGCATATTGTAACCCTAAACACCCCGTCCAGAGAAGATTGGTTATCGCAACTTGCCGATGTAATCACCAGTCCTGATGAATTGCTGCGTCTTTTAGACCTCGATCAGCACCCGGAGTTGCTTGCTGGCCGTGAGGCAAAGCGACTTTTCGCCCTGCGCGTTCCCCGCGCGTTTGTCGCCCGAATGGAAAAAGGCAACCCTGACGATCCATTGCTAAAACAAACGCTGACCTCTCAGGATGAGTTTATCACTGCGCCGGGTTACAGCACCGATCCGCTGGAAGAGCAGAACAGTGTGGTACCGGGTTTGCTGCATAAATACCGCAACCGTGCGCTGCTGCTGGTTAAGGGCGGCTGTGCGGTAAATTGCCGCTACTGCTTCCGCCGTCACTTCCCGTACGCTGAGAATCAGGGTAATAAGCGCAACTGGCAGGTGGCGCTGGACTATATCGCGGCGCACCCGGAACTGGATGAAATCATCTTCTCCGGCGGCGACCCGCTGATGGCAAAAGATCATGAGCTGGACTGGCTGCTGACTCAGCTTGAGACCATTCCGCACATTAAGCGTCTGCGCATTCACAGCCGTTTACCGATCGTCATCCCGGCGCGTATCACCTACGCCCTGGTCACGCGCCTGGAGCAGTCCCGTTTGCAGGTGCTGCTGGTGAACCATATCAACCACGCGAATGAAATTGACGCGGACTTTCGCGCGGCGATGGCGCGGCTGCGAAAAGCGGGCGTGACGCTGCTGAACCAGAGCGTATTACTGCGCGGCGTGAACGACAGCGCCCGGGTGCTGGCCGATCTCAGCAATGCCTTATTTGATGCGGGCGTCATGCCCTATTATCTGCACGTTCTTGATCGCGTTCAGGGCGCGGCGCACTTCATGGTGACGGATGAAGAGGCCCGCCAGATTATGCGCGAACTGTTAACGCTGGTTTCAGGTTATATGGTGCCGAAGCTGGCACGCGAGATTGGCGGAGAGCCGAGTAAGACGCCGCTGGATTTGCAGCTGCGACAGCAGTAAAAGGCAGGTGGCGCTACGCTTACCTGGCTACAGATTAAGCGGCAGCGCCATCAAAAGTTTAGATCAGTTCGGGCACTTATAGACCTGGCCGTTCATCTGGCTGGCGGTTGGCACAAAGCTGGACAGCATACCCTGCGTCGGGCTGCTTACCCCGTAAATCACGTTGCCGCCCATAGCCGCCGCCTGATTACGCAGGGCATTGGCCGCACCGCGCATAGAGCCGCCCTCTTCGCCGTGCTGCCCCGACATCCAGTTGCTCTGCTCGCCAGTGGCGGTGCCTAACAGCTGGCATTCGCTGCCCGGCTTATCTTCCACAAAGCGAACGCTCTGGCCCGCTGCCGTCAGTTCATTGCTGGTGCTACACCCCGCCAGCAGCAATGCTGCACCTACAATCCCTGCACAGACTTTAATGCGCATGTTATTCCTCGTTTTCAATAAGCTGGACAGTAGTTGTCCGCGTGTAAACCTTATACTAAAAAGATGACCAAAAGAAAAATGCTGAGCATTTCTGCGAGCCAGATTCCGCTGGCACTCCTCCGACATCTTAAATGAATTCTGATAATAACCTTTGGGATATCGTGTTTTAGCCCCCGATCGTTTTTAGTGATGCGACGTACAACTTTTGTACGCATCTCAAAAAAGGGGGTTTCATGAGTGCATCATCCTCAGGAGAGGAAAAAGTGACCTGGGTGGGCTATCTGGCGTTCGCGCTCACCATTGTATTTTTCTCAGGCTTTTTCGCCAAAAGTACCGAATGGTGGCGCGTGCTGGATTTTACCGTCTTAAACGGCAGTTTTGGACCGGTGAACGGCGCGCTGACGTTTCGCGGCGAGGGCGGGACGGGAGCGAAAGACGGTTTTTTGTTTGCCCTTGAGCTGGCCCCCTCGGTCATTCTGTCGCTCGGGATCATTGCCGTCACCGAGGGGCTGGGTGGGCTGCGCGCCGCACAACAGCTCATGACGCCCATTTTACGCCCGCTGCTCGGCGTGCCGGGTATCTGCTCTCTGGCGCTTATCGCCAACCTGCAAAACACCGATGCCGCCGCCGGAATGACCAAAGAGTTGACCGACGAAGGGGCGATTACCGACCGTGAACGCGCCATTTTCGCCACCTTCCAGACCAGCGGTAGCGCCATCATTACCAACTATTTTTCGTCCGGTGCCGCACTTTTTGCCTTCATTACCGTTCCGGTGATCGCGCCGCTTGCCGTCATTCTGGTGTTTAAATTTGTTGGCGCGAACTTTTTGCGTCTGTGGATCGCGCACAGGGAAGTTCACCGCGTTCAGGAGGAAAAATGATCGCCCAGCCGCGTAAAAATATCATGGACCTGTTTATCGATGGCGCCCGTCGCGGCTTTACCATCGCCACCACCAGCCTGCTGCCGAACGTGGTTATGGCGTTTGTTATCATTCAGGCGCTCAAGGTCACCGGCCTGCTGGATATCGTCGGCAGCGTCTGTGAACCGATCATGTCGTTGTGGGGGCTTCCGGGTGCGGCGGCAACCGTCCTGCTGGCCTCGGTGATGAGCATGGGCGGCGGTGTGGGGGTTTGCGCCAGTCTGGTCGCTGCCGGCACGCTCAACGGGCACGATGCCACCATCCTGCTGCCCGCCATCTATCTGATGGGCAATCCGGTGCAAAACACTGGCCGTTGCCTGGGCACCGCAGGCGTTAACCCGAAGTATTATCCGCACATCATTACCGTCTGCGTTATTAACGCCCTGCTCTCAATGTGGGTGATGCAGCTACTCTTCTGAGGAGATAAAAATGGATTTTTCAGTGCTGGAACCGCATCTTTTCCGCAATGCGCATCTTTACGCGCCGGAGGATCGAGGGCGTTGCGATCTGCTGATCGCAGGGGGAAAAATCGTCGCGATTGAAAAAACGGATCGCGCAACAATGCGGCTTGACTGTCCAAAACGCGATCTCGCCGGAGCAGTGGTTTGCCCGGGGTTTATCGATCAGCACGTACACCTGATCGGCGGCGGCGGTGAAGCTGGCCCGCACACCCGGACGCCGGAGGTACGGTTGTCCGCGCTGGTGGTGGCGGGCATCACCTCCGTTGTTGGCCTGCTGGGCACCGACGGCGTGACCCGCCATCCCGAGTCGCTGCTGGCAAAAACGCGGGCGCTTGAGCATGAAGGGATCAGCGCGTGGATGCTGACAGGCGCGTACGGGCTGCCTTCTGCGACGATTACCGGCAGTGTCGAAAAGGATGTGGCGCTGATTGATAAAATCATCGGCGTGAAATGCGCGATTTCCGACCATCGCTCTTCCGCACCAACGGATGATCGGCTCGCGAATATGGCCGCCCAGTCGCGCGTCGGTGGGCTGCTGGGCGCCAGGGCGGGGATATCCGTGTTTCATCTCGGCAACAGCCCGAAACTACTCGAGCCGCTGCTTAACATCCTGAATAACGCCGACGTGCCCCGCACGAAGCTGCTGCCAACCCACGTCAACCGCGCCCGGCCACTGTTCCTCGCCGCGCTGGATTATGCCCGCGACGGGGGCTATATCGACATCACCACCAGCATCAGTGAGCCCATTGATGCCGCCACCGCCATCGTCACGGCCCGCGAAGCGCAGGTGCCATTTAACCGGCTTACGCTCAGCTCGGACGGTAACGGCAGCCAGCCGATTTTTGACGCAAACGGCAACCTGGTGGGCATGGGCGTGGCGGGATTCGAGTCTCTGCCGGAAACATTACAAAAGCTGGTCAGTCAATATCACCTGCCGCTGGAGGAGGCGCTTCTGCCGTTTACGCGTAACGTGGCGGAGTTTCTCGGCCTGGAGCATAAGGGGCGGCTCGCGCCCGGATGCGATGCCGATTTGCTGGTGCTGACGAATGACCTGAAGATCCGCGAGGTCTGGGCGAAAGGCCGCCAGATGGTGCGCGAAGGCGTTGCATGCGTGAAGGGAACATTTGAGTAATGGCAATAAAAAACCCCGGGCATTGCTGCCCGGGGTTCGTTCTGAGAGGTTCAGAACAACATGATTACATCATGCCGCCCATTCCACCCATGCCGCCCATACCACCAGCAGCACCTAAGTCAGGCGCATCGCCTTTAGGCAGGTCGGTCACCATGCACTCGGTCGTGATCATCAGGCCAGCTACAGATGCCGCGTATTGCAGAGCAGAACGGGTCACTTTAGTTGGATCCAGGATACCGAAGTCGATCATGTTGCCGTATTCTTCAGTTGCCGCGTTGTAACCGTAGTTACCTTCACCTGCTTTCACGTTGTTCGCAACCACAGACGGCTCTTCACCGGCATTGGACACGATCTGACGCAGCGGAGCTTCCATCGCGCGCAGCGCAACTTTGATACCCACGTTCTGGTCTTCGTTCTGAGCAGTCAGGCCAGCCAGCTTAGCGGCTACACGCACCAGCGCGACACCACCACCAGCAACCACGCCTTCTTCTACCGCAGCACGGGTCGCGTGCAGGGCGTCGTCAACGCGTGCTTTTTTCTCTTTCATTTCAACTTCGGTCGCAGCACCAACTTTGATTACCGCAACGCCGCCTGCCAGTTTCGCTACGCGCTCCTGGAGTTTTTCACGGTCGTAATCGGAAGTGGCTTCTTCGATCTGCTTACGGATCTGACCAACACGGCCCTGAATAGCGGCTTCTTCACCCACACCGTCGATGATGGTGGTGGTGTCTTTGTTGATCACAACGCGTTTCGCCTGGCCCAGGTCTTCCAGGGTCGCTTTTTCCAGCTCCATACCGATCTCTTCGGAGATCACGGTACCACCGGTCAGGGTAGCGATATCCTGGAGCATCGCCTTACGACGATCGCCGAAGCCAGGCGCTTTAACCGCAGCCACTTTCACGATGCCGCGCATGGTGTTAACCACCAGGGTCGCCAGCGCTTCGCCTTCAACGTCTTCAGCAATGATAACCAGCGGCTTGCCTGCTTTCGCAACAGCTTCCAGCACTGGCAGCATTTCGCGGATGTTGGAGATTTTCTTGTCAGCCAGCAGGATGAACGGGCTTTCCAGCTCAACAGCGCCAGTTTCTGGCTTGTTGATGAAGTATGGGGACAGGTAACCACGGTCGAACTGCATACCTTCAACCACGTCCAGTTCGTCTTCCAGACCGGTACCGTCTTCAACGGTGATCACGCCTTCTTTACCGACTTTATCCATCGCTTCAGCGATCAGTTTACCTACGGTTTCGTCGGAGTTAGCGGAGATAGTACCAACCTGAGCAATAGCTTTAGAGTCAGAGCACGGTACGGACAGCGCTTTCAGTTCTTCAACAGCAGAGGCGACAGCTTTGTCGATACCACGTTTCAGATCCATCGGGTTCATGCCCGCAGCAACGGCTTTCAGACCTTCGGTGATGATGGCCTGCGCCAGTACGGTTGCGGTGGTGGTACCGTCACCGGCAGCGTCGTTCGCTTTAGAGGCAACTTCTTTCACCATCTGTGCACCCATGTTTTCGAACTTGTCTTCCAGCTCGATTTCACGTGCAACAGAAACACCATCTTTAGTGATGGTTGGCGCGCCGAAGGATTTGTCCAGCACTACGTTACGGCCTTTCGGGCCCAGAGTGACTTTCACTGCGTCTGCCAGTACGTTTACGCCGCGGAGCATTTTTACACGAGCGTCGTTACCGAATTTTACGTCTTTAGCTGCCATGTTCTTATTTCCTCAAATTCGTACAGTTTCGTGCGTTAATTACGCTTCAACAATTGCCAGAATGTCGCTCTCGGACATGATCAACACTTCTTCATTGTCGATCTTCTCGGATTTCACGCCGTAGCCATCGTTGAAAATGACGATGTCACCAACTTTAACGTCCAGTGGCTGCACAGTTCCGTTTTCCAGGATGCGGCCCTTACCGACAGCGATGATTTCGCCACGCGTTGATTTTGCTGCTGCTGAACCGGTCAGAACGATGCCGCCAGCAGACTTGGTTTCAACTTCTTTACGTTTGACGATCACACGATCATGTAACGGACGAATACTCATTGATAGCTCTCCTTTGAGAAAGTCATTATCAGTTATGGATGACGCCGGTCCGCATGCGGTTTTCCGGCTAGTGCCCTGAGAGATGGGGATAGCTTTTTACCCCTTCAAGGGGTAACCGAAAAAAAATTTGCGAAAGTGTTACCATCCACTCTCTTTTGATGGTGGCGGGACGAGGCAAATGAGTGGACTCAGGCAGGAGTTGGGGCTGGCACAGGGTATCGGCTTACTCTCAACGTCCTTGTTAGGCACGGGAGTATTTGCGGTTCCCGCACTGGCGGCGCTGGTTGCCGGCAATAACAGCCTTTGGGCATGGCCGGTACTGATCGTGCTGGTGTTCCCGGTGGCGATTGTGTTTGCCATACTCGGGCGGCACTTCCCCAGCGCGGGCGGCGTAGCGCATTTTGTCGGCATGGCATTTGGCCCACGGATGGAACGCGTCACCGGCTGGCTGTTTTTATCGGTGATCCCGGTCGGCCTTCCGGCAGCCCTGCATATCGCTACCGGCTTCGGACAGGCGCTGTTTGGCTGGCACGACGAACAGCTGTTGCTGGCTGAACTCGGTACGCTGGCGATTGTCTGGTGGGTGGGCTCACGCGGGGCCAGTTCCAGCGCCAATCTGCAAACGCTGGTCGCAGCGTTAATCGTCGCGCTGATCGTCGCCATCTGGTTTGCGGGTGACATTACCGTGGCGGATATTCCTTTCCCCGCGATTAACGACGTCGACCATGCACAACTTTTCTCGGCATTATCCTTCATGTTCTGGTGTTTCGTCGGTCTGGAGGCGTTTGCTCACCTGGCATCGGAGTTTAAACAGCCCGAGCGTGACTTCCCCCGCGCCCTGATGATTGGCCTGCTGCTGGCGGGCACCGTGTATTGGGCCTGTACGGTACTGGTGCTGCACTTTAACGCCTTCGGCGAAGAGAAAGCCGCTGCCGCGTCGCTGCCGGGCATCGTGGTGCAGCTGTTCGGCGTTAAAGCCCTGTGGGTGGCCTGCGTGATTGGCTATCTCGCCTGCTTTGCCAGCCTCAATATCTATATTCAGAGCTTCGCCCGGCTGGTGTGGTCTCAGGCACTTTATAAACCGGATAGCCGACTCGCACGCCTGTCTAAACGTCAGCTTCCGGCGAATGCGCTGAATACCGTACTGGGCTGCTGCGTGGTGAGTTCCCTGGGCATTTATCTGCTCGACATCAACCTTGACGCGCTGATTGTCTACGCCAACGGTATCTTCATCATGATCTACCTGCTGTGCATGCTGGCGGGCTGTCGGCTGCTGAAAGGACGCTTTAAGGCGCTGGCGGCGGTCGGGTGTGTGCTGTGCCTGCTGCTGCTGGCGATGGTGGGTTGGAAGAGCGTGTACGCCATCATCATGCTGGCGGGGCTGTGGTTGTTTTTACCGAAGCGGCAAAATTCGCAGGCCCGGTAAGCGAAGTGTATGACCGGATACATAGGTGACAGATCAGACCGGGAACATAGGTAACACTTTTAGTCTATCCGGAGCACACTCTG